>JBGCDE010000066.1:0-7735 GCA_045105115.1 Pseudomonadales bacterium
AACGAATACACAGAGAGTACAGCACTTAGCTAATAAGGGAACATGTTTCACAAGAGCGGGAATAATGGCCTTTCTTCAAGTACCTCGTTCATTCGCAGACGCGTAAGTGCCTGCGCTCTTACACTAGGAAAGTTGAGCGCTGGGCTGATGTTGTACCTTGGCGTGGTGAGTGACTAACCATGTGCCAAGCCCAAGAATAAAAAGCGGAAGAAAAGGAACGAAGGGCCAGAACGGCAACCAAAGTTCCGCTTCGGCGGATGGCCCCCAACCCATTAGAAAGGACGACGCTGTTACTTGCCATAAGTGGCCTGTAACGGCCGCTAAGAGCCCTAGCGCAACGATGCCACCGCCCACGTATTTGCGCCAAGGAGCTGTGCTTTCAAAGCCTGTCTGTTTGCGTGCGGCGACTGAACGTTGTTTGCCCCAGGCCGCAATTCTAAGCGCGAAAGCAGCAAAGCCACAAAAGTAGAGCACATAGTCGAGGTTGCGTGGTTCGGGAAATGGTTCAAGCATTGGGTAATAGAATAGGTTCCACCAATACACGCTGAATGGGTAAGCCCAAAGAAAATAAAGGCCACATTTGTGAATAAGCTTCCACTGTGACGGGCTGATGAGTTGGCGACCAAATTTGAATGAAGTGAACACCATGGCCGCTAGAAACAGGTAACCGACAGTGCCTTCAAGTTCGTCGCGAAAATAGTAAATTTCGGCAAAGTAATAGTCACGATATGTTGTCGATACAATAAATATAAACAGGCCTTGCCACGCCATTGCTACCGCAAAGCATAAGCCGAGATGCTTTCTATTGCGTCGCCACCAATTTGTGAACGGCCCGGGAAATAGAATGTGCACGGAAGAGGCCGCAACTGTCAGGAAAATAAAGGGTACCGCCCAGCGAACAGCGTAGCCAATCATATGTGATATGCCTTCGCCACCGGATAAGTCTGTGGCGAGCATTTCGACTATGACAGCAATGGAGATAGGTATTGATACCAACCAGAACAAGCCCCAGCCATTTATGGCTTTGCTCTTCAGTATCTGTTGCATGGAATCATTCATATCGAAATCATATTTGCACAGATTTTGCTATTAGTACACATGCCTGTCACTCTCTTCTGAAGTAGCATTTTCGACCCTATACGCATGGAAGTTTGGCAATTTGCTAGCGGTCTATACTCAGCTGCCAAGGCGACAATAGTGTAGCGGGCTGCATTGGAATCATTTTCATAACAGGCGGGTGTTAGCATTGTGACAATCATTAAAAAGTCTTTGTTGAGCGCCCTCGCTTTTATGCCTTGGGCTGTGTCGATGTATTTACTGTATTGGCTGGAGAAAAGCGGCACCTTTACGGCTGAAACAGCCTTTAGAGACCCCGCGAACATTTCAATAGTAGCCACCGGGATGTTGCTGTCGTTCGCAGTTCACACGTATATTGGTCGTAATACCAACTAGTTTTTACGGTTTAGCCCGCGTAAAACGTTAGGGTTTACTCTTCACAGTCTACCCCTATAGGGTCGGAAGATTGTTTTAGTCCCTATGTTAGTGTATTCAAATACTAAAGAAAGTTTCTGTGGGAAGAGGGTATGCAAGATCAACATCTGAAACCATTTGTACGTACAGGAATAAGCTTGGCGATATCGGCCGCGTTTACGACAGCTGTTCCTACCACGGTGTACGCACAAGACTCTGTTCTTGAAGAAATAATAGTGACAGCTCGAAAACGGTCACAGAGTATTCAAGACGTACCTATGCACATTCAGGCATTTGGTCAGAAAGACATTCGAGAGAAGATGCTGCGCGGTTTTGAGGACTACATGACCGAGCTGACCAGCGTGTCGTTTGGTACATCTTCACCAGGTGCAACCACTATTGCATTTCGTGGGGCGCTTGCCCAACCCAGTGGCTTTGACACGATCAGCTCGTCAATTTTGTATCTTGATGAAGTGCCGATTACCCGCGATGGTCAAAACCCAGATGTTCGATTAATTGATGTTGAACGTCTGGAGGCCCTTTCTGGGCCACAGCCCACTTTGTATGGTGCGGGTTCACAATCTGGCACTTTGAAAATTGTTACCAACAAACCTAACACCGAAGAGTTTGGTGGTTGGGTAGACGCATCGGTAGGTCATACCTCGGAGGGCGAAGAAAGCTACAACACGGCCATAGCGCTGAACATACCGCTGATCGATAACAAACTAGCTGTTCGCCTGGTCGGGTTTTACGAGTACGAAGGTGGCTATATTGATAACGTGCTGGGCACAACAGGTGACTATTCGGCCGACAACGGAGATCGCAGCAATGCGGACATGGTTGAAGACGACATTAACGATTACACCAACTTTGGTGCGCGCGCCATGCTGCGCTATCAGCCCAATGACGACTGGACAATTGATTTTGGCGTGGTGTACCAAAACTCTGAGCTAGACAGCCTTTTTGATTTCAATCCAGAGTTTGGTGATTTAAATACCATCAAGTTTAAAGATGAGAAAGACAATGACGAGTGGTACAACGTATCGCTTACGGTTCAGGGCGACGTTGGCTTTGCAGATTTGACTATTGCGTCTGGTTATCATGATCGGAAGATTGATTATGATCTGGACGCAACTGCGTATATGACGGCGTACAAAGAAAATGGGCTGGGCATCGCTGAGTACTACACCGGTATACGTGCGTTTCTCGACTACGACACCTGTTACGCCACGGCCTATTGCTATCTGTTTGTTAACTACAACGATTTCGGGCCCGACCCGACGGCAACCATCAGCTTGGATCAACGTGTAAGGTCTTTTGTGCAGGAAATTCGTTTAACATCCAAGGGCGACGACGATAGCCGATTTAACTGGCTTATTGGTGCTTTCTACGAGAAAACCGACAACGACTGGGACTACATTACCGTGGTGGACGATTTTGCGGAGAATGGCGGCGGCGGCTCGATCTTTTCCTACTACGGTGTCGCACCAACAGACGTTTGGTTTGATCAGGGCTTTCGCGGCGATCTGGATTACAACGGTCTTGCAGGCAATAGCTTTAATGGTCAGCGACAGGATATTGAATCCACCGCTGTGTTTGGCGAGGCGAGCTTTGACGTCACAGACACTTTAACCATATCAGCAGGTGGACGCTGGTTCTCCACCGATAGACGTGTGGCAGAGAATTCGCTGTTCGTCGATCAGGTGTCTGACAATTTCGATGTAACAGAGACTACCGAGGACTTTAGCCCGCGCATTAACTTCACGTGGACGCCTACTGATGACTTAATGGCGTATTTTACCTACTCGGAGGGCGTTCGAATTGGTGGCCGTAACGGTGGCGTTACCCAACAACGTCAAGCCGCAACAGCACTTGGTGCGCCCGAAACGTTTGGTCCAGACACGCTTATTAATTACGAGTTAGGCATGAAGTCCACGTGGCTTGACGGCCGCTTGATCGCTAACCTTAGTGCGTTTCTTATGGATTGGGAGGACTATCAAATTAGAGTGAGCCTGCCAGTTGCGGGTGCCACAACGGTTAACGCAGGTAATGCATCCATTGATGGGTTTGAGGGCCAGTTTGCATTTAAGCCCACCGACAAGCTCGAGTTGTCGGCTGCGTTTACCTATCTTGATGCACGAATTGATGATGACGTGGTGCTGAATAATGGCGCTATTGTAGCGGGAGAAGCGGGCGATCCACTGCCAGCGGTTCCAGACTGGAAGGTAACTGCGGGTGCGGTTTATCGTACGCCACTGCCTTGGGGCGAAGGCTTGACCGGTAGCGCCCGATTTGACGCTAGCTACACAGATGATTCAGTGAATGCCACAAGTGCATCTGTGTCCTTATTTGGCTCACAGTCATCGATACCGCGGGCATTACCGTCGTACTCAATTGGCAATCTAGTCTTTACTGTTACCACCCAAAACGAAACAGAGTTTTGGCTGGGCGTAGACAATGTGTGGGACGAGCGAGCGATTACGTTTATCTCTCCGCGCTTTTCAGACGACAGAGCCTTCACAATTCGACCCAGAACATTCAGGTTTGGGTTTTACAAACCTTTTTGAGTCAGTAAGCTCCTGATTGGAACCTCGCTAGCACGGCAAACTATTGTTTGTTCGTGCTTTGCTGTGTGAATGCAAACCGGGCCCGGTATTCCTTTATACTAGGCCCAGAAAGTAATCCACTTAGGGCCTCCTTTAATGTCGCTGCAGACGAATGACGGTATGAAGCACGCGTTCAATGAAGCCGTGCAGTTGATGAAGCAAAGTGCTTTTAGAGAGGCTCGCTCGTTTATCGATTCCAGTCTTAAAAAATACCCCAACGACCCCAATCTTTTACGTTTACTCGGCGTGGCGCTTACAAAGCTTGACCATTTAGGTGACGCTGAACGACATCTAACGCATGCTATTCGCTTGGTTCCCCACTTTTCGCTTGCGCACGAAAATCTTGCAGAAGTGTTGTTATTGCAAGGCAAGGTAGACAACGCTGTTCATTCGTTAAAAATTGCCTTACAGCACAACCCTGATAATGAGCAGGCTACACACAAGCTGCGTGAGCTGTTAGCCCTGCTAGGGCGCGGCCGAGAAGCTGATGAGCTTTATCAGAGCTCGATAAAAAACGCGCCGGATCGCCAAGCAATGGTGGAGGCAATGGAGCTCACCCGGGCAGGTGATACGACTAAGGCTGAGAAAATCTATCGTGATTTGCTAAGAGCTAACCCTGAGAATGTTGATGCGCTGCGTCTGATGGGAGTGCTTAGCGTTAAGAAAGATCACTACAACGATGCGGAAGCGTATTTCAAGCGCGCGGTTGAATTAGCGCCCGACTTTCTAATCGCCTGGATTAATCTTGGTACGGCATTGAACGAGCAGCAGAAATTTGGCGCAGCCGAAGACGCTTACAGGCAGGCTTTGGCCATAAACCCCGGGTCGGTTCACACGCTTGAGAAATTGGGCGCCAACTGTATGAACGACGATCGCCTCGATGATGCGGTAGCGTGGCTCAATAAAGCGCTTGCGATTGACGAGCACCATTTTCCCTCCTTGCTTTGTTTGGGACACGCGTTGAAAACGGTTGGCAGGCAAGAAGAAGCGATAGAGGCTTACAGAAAATGCGCTGCCTCTAAAGCCGATTTTGGCGAAGTGTATTGGAGTCTTGCCAACCTAAAAACATTCGACTTTGAAGACGAAGAAGTTGAAGAGATGCAGCAACAACTTGACGAGGTGTCACAGCAAACGTCAGGTGAAGACTCGGCCATCTCATTCTCTTTTGCGCTAGGAAAGGCGTATGAAGATCGCAAGGACTATAAAGTGGCTTTCAAATACTATTCCCGCGGTAATGAAAAGAAGCGCTTAAAAACGAACTACGACCCTATCGAGTTCGAGATGACAGTCGATAGAGTGATTAACGTTTTTAGCAAAGAGTATTTCCAATCGTTTCAGGACCAAGGCCACAACGACGATTCGCCTATTCTAATTGTTGGCCTGCCCCGCTCGGGTTCAACGTTGCTGGAACAAGTGCTGGCCAGTCACTCAGAGGTGGAGGGTACAGCAGAGCTTCACTATTTATTACGCGGTGCAACGGAAACAGGCCTTAACAGAGTGGACGGCATTAAGTATCCTGAATGCATGCTTGAATTAGAGCCGCACCAAGTTGCTGGCTTGGGTCAGGAATACATTGAACACACAGAGAGGCACAGAGCGGGAGCCACATATTTCACCGACAAAATGCCCAACAATTTTACGGGAATTGGTTTCTTGCACGCAATTTTACCTAACGCAAAGGTTATTGATGCTCGGCGTCATCCGCTAGACAGTTGCTTAGGCGCTTTCAAGCAACTGTTTGCCCGAGGGCAGGTGTTTTCTTATGATCTTTACGATCTTGCCCATTACTACATTCAATACATAAAGATAATGGAGCACTGGGACTCTGTGCTTCCGGGTAAAGTGCTGAGGGTTAATTACGAGGACGTGGTGGAGAATTTAGAACACGAGGCACGCAAGATAGCTGCGCATTGTGGTCTTGCCTGGGAAGATCAAATGCTGCGTTATCATGAAACAAAACGAGCTGTTAAGACCGCCAGCTCTGAACAAGTACGTCAGCCCATTTATAAAGGATCGCTTCAGCTATGGCGTCGCTATGAGGATGATTTGGCCGAGTTAATAGATTACCTTGAGCCAGCACTGCTTAAGCTGCCTGAAGAACAAAGACCTAAATCTCTGGTCGGTCTTTAGTGCATTAGCAGGAAAGTGTGAGAGTACGGCTAAGAGCGATCGGGCCATTCGTAGGGCCATACTTTTAATCCATGAACCGCGTTTCTCACGTCCATAGAGAGATTAACAACCTTCACCGCTTTTTGTTCCTGTAGGTTGTAGATTGAAACGGTGCTTGGAGAAGAGCCCGCAGCGATTTCAGTGTCTGAAATAACGCACATCCCGCGTCCGAAACCCTGCCGAGCTATGCGTGAGTCGTCTAAGTTTGTATGGGTTACCTTGTGCGGGGCAAAACGCGGTACACGAAAGGCCTTTCTATTTGACGGTGCTTCGAAACGTACCGCATCTGACCGAGTGTCATTAAATAATACACCGTCTTTGAACGGGCGAGCGTTATGTACGCCTTCAGGTAAGGTCGTCATTATGCCAATAGCCTTGCCAGCAAATTTCAACAATGCTCGAGTATTCACACCACTGATGTACATACCGCTGTTATTGCAGTACACGTTGTTAATGTGCAATTTGTTTATCTGTAAGGGGCCTTCGTCGCCGCTTGGGTTGAAGCGCTTAACGCCGAAAACCATGCCGTCGGTAACCACTTTAAGCGCCCAGTCGAAGGTTTCGGTTTCCAGGTTAAATCCTAAAATACAATCGTAGCCAGTAGAGGTTACAAACAAATGATTCTGGTGAATACATATCTCGTGGCAATGTTTAAGGTAGGGGTTTCTATGTGATGCAATAATGTTGAAAGACTGATCGAACACAAAAATTTCATCGCTTGCCGCGATGTATATTTTGCCTTTATGGAATTCTATACCTCTAAGTCCGCGGTCCAAACCGCGCCCACGCCAATCGATATCAATGGTGTTCCAGTCTACGGGTTGCAATAGTTCATCGGTAGAAAGATTGATCAGAAAAACGCCGCCATGGCTTTCACCTTGGTTGCTACCGCGAACTACGGAGGTGGCTATAAGCTTGGTCATCTGTCTAATCAAGACCTGAAAAAGTTAGCATAGCTACGCTGACTCAGGTGGAACATAATCGAATATAAAGGTTACTCGGTCCTCAGTGCCACCATTGATTACGCCATGGCGTTTCTGGTTGTTAATTTCATAGGCGCTGCCAACTTGCAGACGGTGCGGACGCCCATCAATCATGAACCGTACTTTGTTATTCGTGCTTATAGGCACATGAATACGATGGCCTTTATGAAACGAAATGTGTTTATCGGTGTGTGTTGTGATAGTTGTTCCGGCTTTTAGCTTTGCGGCCATCGCCCTAATGATTGTTCCGCCCTTATTGTAGTGCTGCGCAATAATGTCATGCATAAGCGGCAGGGCTAATGATGACAGTTGCGCCCAACCAGCGCCCTTTACGACATCAATATTTGGCCAGTTGTCGTGGTCACAAAAAACCAGAATGATGGATTCTGTATTGTAATGCACTTCATTGTACTTAGTTTGACGAAGTTGCTCTTCACGCCAGGCCGACTCATCCAGCCCTAGAACAGCATCGCGCAATAGGCCAGATTCAACAGGGCCTAGCTCTCG
>JBGCDE010000067.1:0-2873 GCA_045105115.1 Pseudomonadales bacterium
GGTTTTGGCTTGCACGTGGATTACCAGTTTGATGGCATGGTATTCACGTCGATTACTGGCTACCGCGATCATGAATATGGGTATGCAGAGGACTACGACGGCACAACGGTAGAATTATTCTATTACGCGCAAGACCAGGAAGGTGATTACTTTGAACAAGAGTTTCGCCTTACGTCCGATAATGAAGACCCATTAAGTTGGTACGCTGGCGCTTCTTACTATCAGGAAGATATTGATACCGTTTTTACCTCACAACAGGCAGAAGAAGTGTACTGCGGTATTTACTTTGGTGCTTCCTGCGCCTACGTAGGTGCCTATTACGGTTTCGCATTTCAAGCCAGCGCAGACGGGCAGATTAATGACCTAAATAAAATTGTCGGTGATTATTCTGGTTACGCAGCGTATGTAGATCTGGGCTATGAATTTAACGAGTCCTTCGATGTGGCCTTCGGTGTGCGTTACACCTACGACGAAAAAACCTTTTCTCAGCAAACCTTACCGAATGATTCTTTCTTCGCTGGCGGAGTAGGCGCTCCTCAAACCGGTGGCTTGGTCGTTTCAGACAAGCAGGACTGGGACGCTATTACCTGGCGGCTTGTGGGAAATTATCACTTTGACGATCATCTGCTATTTGCGAGTGTTTCAACGGGCTCAAAATCGGGCGGGTTTGACAGTTTCCGGCTGAACACAGATGGTGTTCCAAATTCCTTTGACAAAGAAAAATCCATTTCTTATGAATTGGGGTACAAAGGCGCTCTATGGGATGGTAGAACTCAGCTAACAGCGAAACTTTTCTACTACGAATATGAAGATTTGCAGATTGTATTCACTGCACCCGGTGAGCCACTCTCCCAGGTGGGCAATATCGGTGAGGTTGAGGGCTTGGGCTTTGAAGGAACGGCCAATACAGCCTTGAGCGATCATTTCGCGCTGCAAATGGGAGTCTCCTGGTTGGATACGGAAGTCAGCGGCTATCAACTGATTTGTGATCCCGAAGGAACAGACGTTTGCGAAGGGCAATCTTTGAGCAACGTTCCTGAATGGACATTCTTCGCGGCGCTTAGTGCTGGTTTTCCGGTTGAACAGGGAGAGTGGATTGGCAGCTTGATTTACTCTCAAGAAGGCGACACTTACAGCAATATTAATCGCGCAATAGCCTCTAGAAAAGACGGTTTTAAGGAAGCGCAACTCAGCCTTGGTTTCCAGTCTAAAGATAACTGGAGCGTGAAAGTGTATGTTGAAAACCTGACGGACGAAGATGGCTATGACGTCATTATTCGGGGAAACACCGTAGCCGGTACAAGCAACTACCCGGAACTAGGTGTTAACCCCGCCAGACCTCGCACAATTGGTGCGCGCTTTGGGTATGAGTTCTAAGGAGCTTTTTCAATAGCCTGCTAGTGACGATGCGAGGGACTAAGCCCTCGCATCAATTTGTCGGGTCGTAGTTCTGGTAAGTAGTTTCGGGATAAAGCTTCAGTCTTCCGCCGGAATATCGCTGTAGTGCAGGCTGATGATCTTCCATTGGCCATCTATTTTTTGCCACACGTCAGTTTCATAGGCGGTTGATGTCGACGTTTTTCCATCTGCGGCGCGCGTGCGATTTTCAATGAAGGACGTAGCAATTGCCGTGTTACCACTTGGCATTACTTGCACCTGAACATTTGACGCAACGTTGTGCTCTACACCACCGCCGGCTTTCATCAGTTCGCTCCACATTTTGTGGTAGGCCGCCATGTCCACTCTCTCCTTACCACCGAAATACGCTACTGCGTCTTTCGCATAAAGGCCAAAGTATGCCTCAACATCGTTGGTCGCGTAGGCGCGGTCAAACGCTTTGATAGCCGCGTGTAGAGCAGCATTCTCATCCTGTTTCTGTTCTGAATTTTCTTTTGCGTGGTGTTCAGCCATCGCAGAAAACGACACCAGCAATATGCCAAGGCAACTTATGATTCTTTTCATGATTCTAGCTCTCTTCTTTATTGATAAATGGGTTTCTATTTTTGACAGCTCAAGCGAGTTTGTTACAACACATGCAGTACTACTGACCAATAGCAGACGGCCACCGTTACTGATCACCGAAACTATGTCTTTCCTTTGATATAGCTGCTTGACATGTCAAATGACATGTTTCACGATGTAGCCTGACATGTCAACAGCCGTCTAAGTGTGTTCCGCTCAGGTCTGTTAACAATATTGATCATGCGCTTTTCGCAATAGGGTGGAAAGTGTGTTTGGAGAGAAGTAATGAATTACTCAACCGTTCTTGATTCGCAAATCGGTCGTTTTGGGTTTTGGTCCGCAATAGTTGCCATAGCAACTACTGTGGTGTCTGCGTTACTTCCATTGGATGCACCGGCTGGCTACAGTGCAGAGCACGCGGAACGAGTGGCCTGGTTAAGCGCAAATCGAGGTGCTTTTATTGCTGGTTGGCTTAATCAAATAGCGGCCATGCTGAGCTTGTCGGGTGTCTTTTTTGCGATTGCCTGGCAAATAGCGGCCAAGAATCCACTGCGCGCAATTCTTGCAGCGATGGTTATTTTGATGTCGGTGATGGCGTTTATTATCGTCAAGTTTATGGCCGTGTGGACAATCCCCTTATTGGCAGACTCAATCACTGCGGGTGCGGTGGGTGCAGATATGGCTGATACCCTGCTGCAAATACTCAACGTATCCATACCATTTTCTCTTTACACCTCCTTTGATTGGCTGGGCTTCTGGCTGTATGCGGTGTTTGCGCTGTTAGTCGCTGGTCCATTGTGGATTGAGAGCAAGGTTGAGGGTGGCGCGGCTGCACTAAAAGTAGCGGCGGCAACATTGGCGATATTTGGCATTGTGTATCACGCGATGCTCGCGGCATTGCTGATGGGTGC
>JBGCDE010000068.1:0-7579 GCA_045105115.1 Pseudomonadales bacterium
CAGTATTTCCAGATGGATGAATGGTGTGTCTATTCGTGATGGAAACTACCGATACACACGCTGGAACAACGAGGAAAATGACACCATCGCTGAAATGTTGTTTGATCTCGCAGCCGACCCCAATGAATTGCAAAACCTTGCAAGCAGACCAGCGTTTGCGAACAAAATTACCGAACTCAGAACGCAACTACAAGAGAGGGGTCAGTTGAGCCAATGGTCGGAAGATCTGGGTAAGAGTGTGAGTATGTTGAAGATCGCAAACGGTAGTTTGGGCGGTGTTCTAATGTTTGGAATGGTGTATCCAGGCTACGCGGCATTGATTCTTGTGCTTGTAATGGTGCTGCTCGTCGTTTTGATAAAACAACTGCGCGTTTCCCGTCGGTAATCGGCGGTTACTGATTCAAACCAGCACGGCTGCAGAGCGTGCGAATATGCTCCTCAAAAATAGGTGAAGAATTGATCCACATCCGGCATTGCCGAAGCATAATGTAGGCGGAATAGTACACATGTATTATTATGGCCTGAGCTAGTCAGATATCGCTCTTCTATTGCATATTTTGCAATATTGTTGAGGATGATTTTGATCCATAAACAGCACTAATAGGAATAATGTATGCGCTTCAATACTAAAAAAACCATTGCACTGCTTACACTTACTTGCATCAGCACCACGTATGCCCAAGATCGGGTACTGGAAGAGATTATAGTTACGGCGCAAAAACGGGCCGAGAATTCACAAACCATTCCGATTGCGATCACGGCGATTGGTGCGGAGCAAATTGAGAAACTCTCCATCACCACAACCGAGGATCTTGTCCGCCTCGCGCCCTCACTGACGTTTTCCGCAGGCGACAACAAAAACAATAGTGGCTTTCGCATACGCGGTATTGGTACCAATGCATTCAGTATAGGTGTTGAGCAAAGCGTTGCGGTCATCGTTGACGATACAGCCACCGTGCTGCAAGGTCAGTCCATTGCCGACCTTGTGGACATAGAGCGGATAGAGGTTCTTCGCGGACCGCAGAGTACCTTATTTGGTAAGAGCGCATCTGCAGGTGCGATCAATGTCGTCACCAAGGGCACAGCCGAGGAGTTGGAGGGTTCGCTGGAAGTCATGGCAAGCGACGATGATGAGACTAGCGTAAAAGCGTCTATTTCCGGCCCGATATCTGATTCATTTGGATTCCGGGTTAGTGCTTACAAAAAGGACTACGACGGTAACGTGGATAATTTATCCATTGGTTCGAAAGTCAACGGGTATGACAACACCGGGTTCCGTGCCAAGCTAAGCTGGCAGATCAACGACAATATTGACGCAACATTGATTGCACATACCATGGAAAGCGACAGTGACTGCTGTGCTCTGACTTGGGCGGAACTGGACCCAAATGCCGTTGTGTTTGGCTTTGTTCCTGGAGAGGTCGCACCAGGCATCACTCCGTCCGATGAAAACTACACCTTCCGTTCAGACAGCGGGCCGGTAGAGAAAACAGAGAACGACGGTGGCAGCCTGAAAATTAATATTGGCTTGGGCGAATACACGCTCACGTCAATAACCGCGCAAAACACATTTAAATACACAAACGATGGCGACGTCGATTTCTCTGATGTGGATGTATTTGGTTTCTTTACCGGTGGTGCGTTGTCTGGCGGCTTCTTTTCTAATTCGTTCAACGAAAATGACTTTTTCTCGCAAGAACTAAGATTGTTGTCACCCAGCAGTGAGCGCTTCGAATACGTAGTGGGTTTGTATTACGCAGATGCCGAAACGGATCGCACATTTTTGCGTAATCCTGGCCTGCCTATATTGCAATCTGATTGGAACGGAATCTCTTCCACTGAAACAATGGCGCTGTACAGTAACTTTAACTGGAAGTTGACGGATGCCACCAGCTTAACCGCTGGTCTTCGCTGGAACGATGAGGAAATTTCGTTTGAATTTATCAATAATTTGACTGGCACTATTCCTCCTGGCTCTAACAGTGACACGGAGGTGTTGGGCAACCTGTCGCTGCAGCATTTATTGAGTGAAGACGTAATGCTGTACGCGCGTTTTGCTCAGGGTTATAAAGGCCAGGCGTATGACTTAACAACGACCTTTAATCAGGATAAAGCGGACAATCCTGTGGGCCCGGAGACATCGGACACCTTTGCTATCGGTATGAAAAGCACCTTGCTTGATGGGCGAATGAGATTGAATGCGGAAGCGTTCTTCGGCAAGTACGAGGGGTTTCAGGCGCAAAGCACGTCGCTTCTAGCCAGCGGTGCACTGGTAACATCTTTGAACAATGTGGGTGACCTGGAAACCAAAGGCCTGGAGATTGATGGGCAGCTACTTGTTGGTGATAAGCTGACCCTGTCATTCAGTGCGGCCTATGTTGATGCCGAGATTAAAGAATTCCTGGGGGCCGATTGCTACCCGGGACAAACAATGGCTGAGGGATGCTTCGTTAATGCCGCGGGTAGCTCAGTGCAAGACATTCGTGGCGGCGTGTTGCCAAACTCACCTGAAACCAAATTTAATGTGGGCGCTGAGTACGTGCAACCGTTCGACAGCATGCCCTTCGACGGTTTCCTGATTTTCAATTACGTGTGGCAAGACGAAGTGAATTTTAATTTGCTGCAAAACCCGGGTACTGTGCATGACAGCTACGGACTTGCGAATCTGAGCTTCGGTATCAGCGAAAAAAGCAATCAACACTATCGAATAACGGCGTTTGTGAACAACCTGACTGACGAAAACTATCGTTCGTCAGTGGCTGACCTTAGACAGCTGTACGGCGGATTAACGTCTTTCGCGCAAGTACATTCGCGTAACTCAGAGCGTCATTTTGGCGTGCGGGTTAAAGTAGCGTTCTGAACGTGAGCAGGGCAGTCCGTTTCCTCGACCTGTGGGTGAAACCATAGGATTTTAATGGGGGGCGGACCCCCTGTTTTTTGAGTCAATGGTTGGTCTTTACACTGATCATTTCTGTCTTCTCGATTCAGGTATAGTGTCTGGATCAGGAATTCCAATCACATCGAATCGTTCTATTGCAGGAGTTGAATAATGACACAAGCGTATATCGTTGCCGCGGCGCGTAGCGCGGGTGGCCGCAAGAATGGTCGTCTTTCCAAAGTTCACCCGATCGACCTGGGCGCTATGGTGGTAGACGGCCTGGTTGAGCGCAGCGGTGTGGCCGTGAGCGAAATTGACGACTTGATTTTTGGCTGCGTGTCGCAGGTAGGTGCGCAGTCAAGCAATATTGGTCGCAGTGTGTGTTTGTCGTCGGTGTTGGGTGAACAGGTGCCGGGTACCACGGTTGATCGCCAGTGTGGCTCGGGTCAGCAAGCGATACATTTTGCCGCACAGGCTGTTATGTCGGGTACTCAAGACGTAGTGATTGCCGGTGGCGTGGAAAACATGAGCCAGGTACCGATTGGTGCAAGCATTGTTGATGGGGCCAAGGCTGATCACGGTGTGCCCTATGGGAAGGCTATTTCAGAGCGTTACCCCGGTGTGCAGTTTAATCAGTTTACTGGTGCCGAAATGTTGGCTAAAAAGTATGAATTGACCAGTGATGAGCTGAATGAGTTTGCCTTGGCCAGTCACTTGAAGGCCAAGCAGGCCGTCGAAGAAGGCCGCTTCGATAAGGAAATTGTTCCTATAGAGATTGAGCTCGAAGATGGCAGCGTTGAAAAGCATATACAGGACGAAGGCATCAGGATGGACGCTACCCTGGGCGCGATTGCGGGCTTGCAGCCAATGTCTGAAGGCGGGGTGTTAACTGCTGCAAACGCATCGCAAATCTGCGATGGTGCCGCCGCCGTTATGGTTGCCAGTGGTGATGCTTGCAAACGTTTGGGTCTGACACCTATGGCTAAAATTGTCGCAATGAGCGTTATCGGTTCAGATCCGGTGATCATGCTGGAAGGCCCAATACCGGCCACTGAGAAAGTACTAAAAACAGCAGGGCTGAGCATGGAAGACATCGATCTGTTTGAAGTGAACGAGGCCTTTGGTTCTGTTCCTTTGTCTTGGGCAAAGGCGTTGGCTGCTGACAAAGACAAGCTTAACGTTAACGGCGGCGCGCAAGCACTGGGCCATCCTTTGGGTGGAACCGGTGCAAAACTGATGACAACCCTGGTGCACGAACTTCATCGAAGCAATAAGCGTTACGGCCTGCTGGCAATTTGCGAAGGCGGCGGCACAGCTAACGGTACTATTGTTGAACGGGTGACTGCTGTCGACTAGGTGGCGATGCATGAGCTTCTGTGCGGCTCTCACAATCTGTTTTTGATTTAATGACGTCAGAAAAATGGATATTAAGAAAAGAAAGTTCGTTCGCCTGCTTGGCACTTCGTTGATCGCGCCAAGTCTACTGTCGGCCTGCAGTGTACCGGGCAGTCGTAATGCCGCAACGCTTGCATCGAATGAGTTTTCATTCGGGCTACAGCTTTCAACGATTACACCGTTATTGCTGAGTGACTTTGAAGGCACGCTGACGGAGGTAGCCAAGGTCGGGTATTCACAGGTAGAGTTTTCAGCTATGGGCTTCCTGGGGCGACCCGCCGCGCAAGTAAAAGCGCTGTTGGCTGAAAACGGACTCAGCGCACCGGTTGGTCGAGTGTCTCCCATGTTGCCAGAGGGCTTTTTTCAGCTATCTCGCCCAGAAATGATGTCTGCATTTATGCAGTTGAGTTCACTCGACAAGCTGGTTGATAACGTCAGGTATTCTCTGCAAGTTGCTCATACCCTTGACCAGCGATTTCTGAACATTCCAGCGATTAACCCCTCATCGTTTGCCAATACAACAAGCCTCAATCAAATCATTGATTTGCTAAGCGAGGCGGGTGAAGTCTGTTCCGCTGAGGGCGTGCTGCTGGGCTATCACAATCATGATTGGGAGTTTGCGCCGATACGCAATGAAGCTGGTGCTGCTGTTGTTCCTTACGATGTTATGCTGGAGAAAACCGACGCCAAACTTGTGTCGTTTCAGTTGGATGCGCACTGGGTGACAAAGGCGGGCGCTGATATGTATGGCTATCTGGAACGTTACCCCGGTCGCTTTGCCAGTTGCCATCTAAAAGACATTGATGCCGAAGGTGGTATGGCGGATGTTGGTGAAGGAGAAATTGATTTCCCCAAGTTTATTCAGGCGGCGAAGCGCAGCGGCGCGCAGCACTTCTTTGTCGAGCGTGACAATCCACCGGAACCGATGAAAAGTGCCACCGTCTCTTTTGCGAATCTGAGCCGAATGAAGCTGTAAGGCCTACAGAGGTGATTCTGAGCTTGTCTGGGTAAGCTTTCGCCATGGCAAGTAGCAAGAGAGCGTTAGAGAAATTAGTATGAGTACAAGCTTACACCCGGACCGATTGTTTGCGAGCTGCGATAAACAGCGCGCTATTGCACGTGAGCTGTACCAGTCGGTGAACGATCTGCCAATTATTAGCCCGCATGGCCACTGCGACCCTTACTGGTTCTCAGAGAACCAGCCGTTTACAAATGCCTCTGAACTTCTGATTCAGCCCGACCATTATCTGCTGCGCATGCTGTTCAGTCAGGGCATCAGTATGGAAGACCTTGGCATCAACCGTGCCGATGGCAGCCAATCATCAGCGGACCCAGCCGATGTGTGGCAGGTGTTTGGCGATCACTATCACCTTTTCCGTGGAACACCCACGCAATTGTGGATGGACCACGTGTTTACGGAAGTTTTTGGTCTGGAAGAGCCATTCGATGGGCGCTCAGCACCTGCCTATTACACAGAAATTAATCGTCTTCTGGCTACACCGGCGTACCTGCCCCGTGCATTGTTCGAACGCTTTAACATCGAAGTGCTGGCCACAACGGAATCTCCTCTGGACACGCTTGCTGCGCATCAAAAGCTGGCCGAAGATTCCTGGGCTGGCAAGGTCATTACCGCGTTCAGACCAGACCCGGTGGTGGATCCGGACTACGAAGGCTTTGCCGATAACATCGCCGCACTGGCGAACATCAGCGGCGTATCGTGCTCCAGCTACCAGGGTTATCTGGATGCACTCCGAGAGCGACGCGCGTTTTTCAAGACGCTGGGTGCTACATCCACAGATCACGGCCATCCCAGCGCATTCACAGCAGATCTTGATAAAGAACACTGCGAACGATTATACCAAGGTGCATTGGCCGGCGAGCTGTCAGCAAACGATGCCGAGTTGTTTCGGGGCCAGATGCTGCTCGAAATGGCCTTGATGAGCCTGGATGATGGGCTGATCATGCAACTTCATCCGGGGGTTTATCGTAACCACAACCCGGCCTTGTATCTGGAATACGGCAGAGACAAAGGCGCTGATATACCGATGCAGGGTGAGTTTGTTCAGAACCTGAAACCTTTGCTGGACAGAGTTGGAAATGAACCTGAGTTTCTTCTAATTCTGTTTACGCTTGATGAAACCACATATTCAAGGGAACTGGCACCTCTTGCCGGGCATTATCCTGCACTCAAGCTGGGGCCGGCATGGTGGTTCCACGACAGCCCTGAAGGCATGCTGCGCTATCGTCAGCAGATCAGCGAGACAGCGGGTTTTTACAACACTGTTGGCTTTAACGATGATACGCGAGCGTTCTTGTCTATTCCCGCTCGACACGATGTTGCCAGGCGAATTGATTGTCGCTTTCTGTCGCAGTTGGTGGCGGAACACCGCTTGACGATGAACAACGCGCAAGAACTGGCGGTTGATTTGAGCTACACACTGGCCAAACGCGCCTATAAGTTGTAATTACTTATGAACCGATTGCAGGCAGGCTCGCTGGATCAACTGGATAATACCATTGGCCGACCCAGGTATAAGCGCACGGCTCTGAAGCCGGGCATTCTCCATTTCGGAATCGGCGCTTTTCATCGCGCGCACCAGGCTGTCTATACCGACGATGCTGTCGCACTATGCGGTGGCGATTGGGGCATTATTGGCGTATCGCTTAGAAGTAATACCGTGGCCCGCCAGTTGCTGCCACAAGACTGCCTGTATTCGGTGCTAAGCCAGGATGCGGAGCGCAGCGAACTGCGGATTATTGGTGTTATCCAGGACGTGATCGTTGCACCTGATAATTCAGAGCGCGTGGTGTCAGCTATTGCTGATCCAGCCATAAAAATCATAACGCTGACCATCACTGAAAAAGGCTATTGTCTCGCCGCCGATGGTCGTTCGCTGGACGTAAGCAATTCGCAAATTCGTGCTGATCTTGAGCATCCCGATGCGCCTCTTTCTGCGATTGGTTTGCTCGCATTAGGTCTGCATCAGCGGTGTGTGCAGAGCGGCGCGCCGATAACCCTCATTAGCTGCGATAACTTATCCGAAAATAGTAAGCGTCTGAAAACGGTGTTGATTGACTACTTATCCAAGAGTTTTTCAGACACTGTTGAATGGTTAGCGACATGCGTCGCTTTTCCCTGCTCGATGGTCGATCGAATAGTACCGGCGATGACCGATGAGCGAAGGCAGCAGCAGGCTTTAGTGCTGGGTGTTGAAGACGCAGCGGCTGTGCAAACCGAGTGTTTTAACCAGTGGATCATCGAAGACCATTTTGCAGCAGAGCGCCCCGCCTGGGAGCAAGCCGGTG
>JBGCDE010000069.1:0-5324 GCA_045105115.1 Pseudomonadales bacterium
AATTCTGAACAGCCTTCCCACCATCCAGCATAGTCCGAATCCTTTCCCGAGTAGCCTCAGTAGCCACCAGCCGCAAAAAACTGGACCGTTCAGCGTCTAACAAATCCTGCTCAGACATCTCAGTACCCGGCGCCACATCACCGCCACTCACAATGCGAGCCAACTCAGTCGCTGTCACCACATTGTGCGGTGTGAGCTTGCCAGCCGCTTGCGCGTCTGCCAGCCAGGCACACATTTTTTCAAACATTGGCTTACCCGGCATCGGCAAAGCGTTGCGAACGAATGGCACCTGACCGCCGCCGTTATCAATGGCTTCAATGGCCGCCGGCAGCAAACGATCACGGTTATTCAGGAAGCTGTCATTGGGCCTGAGCATGGCCTGTTGCCGCGCCAAAATTGGAGAAGAACAAGTGCGGCCGTAGCCAAGATTCATAAACGCTTTCCAAGAGGCATCGTCTATGTGGTTATTGCCACCCAATTGATCGACCCAGCGGTACAAAGTTTCCTTACAACCACCACCGCCAGGTACCAAGCCTACGCCAGACTCTACCAAGCCCATATTCGAGTTGGCGTGGCAGATAACCTGCTTGGCCTGCAATACCACCTCAAAACCACCGCCCAACGACATTCCAACCGGTGCAGCAACCACGGGAAACGGCGCCTTGGCCATTGCCAATACGGTTTGCTGAAAGTGGTTCAGAAACGCATCAAGGCCATCCATGTCATCGGCTTCAAAGAAACCACGAACTGCGCCAAGATTAACGCCGCAGGAAAAATGCTGTGCGTCGTTGTGCACGATCAATCCGCGCATTGATTTGCTCGCGACGGTATCAATCGCATCAGCGAGAATAGCCATAGAATCGCCATCCAGCGCATTGGCTTTGCTGTGGAATTCAACCAAGGCAATACCATCCAGATCAAACCAGCTCGCCACTTCGCAGGTATTGACCGGCGTCATGGTTTGGCGTTTTTCGTTAAAACGCAGAACGCCTTCCGGACGGTTCAACGCCTGCCATGAACCATCGCCTGAGCGCTGTTGCAATTCGTTTGCAGCCACACGATAGAAACTTGATCCCGCGGCCGAACGCAGAAATTCAGGAACGTGCATGCCATCGGCTTCAAGTCTGGCAATGAAGGTGTCAACGCCAATGTCGTCAATCAGTTCGAAAGGACCACGTATCCAGTTGTATCCTAGTTTCATGGCATCGTCGACGCCTTGCGGTGTGTCGCCCACTTCGGGAATCAATGATGCAGAGTAAGATAAAACGCGCGACAGCACCCGCCATGCAAACTGGCCGTATTTTCCATGGTCTTCCAGTAAATGATGAACGCCATCCTTTTCAGCCTTGTCAGCAAGCGGTAGCGTTATTCTGTGAGGCACGGTTTCGTACTCACCACTACTCAAATTCACGGCTTCAGTGCCATTTGCGCCACGGCGATAAAAACCCTTGCCTTGCTTCATGCCGGTGTGGCCTTTACTGATCATATCCAGCATCAACGGCACTGGTGTGGCTTCGTTATGAAACGCGTCTTCCGGCGGCAGCGTGGCCACCAGGCTCTTGGCAACGTCTGACATTAAGTCGATGCCAATCAAGTCGTATAGACCGAATACGCCGGTTTTAGGAATACCCATAGGACGACCAAAAATGGCGTCGGCTTCCTGAGCCGTAAGCCCTAATTCCAACGCAGCTTGCAGAGCACATTGAATGGCGTAGCAACCCACACGATTGCCAAGAAACCCTGGGGTATCGACGCAAGGAATAACGCCCTTGCCCAGCTGCTGGTCACAAAAATCAGCAAGTATGTCCATTACTTTGGCCGAGCTGTGTTCGCCACGCACCAACTCCAGTAAAGGCATTTGCCTAACGGGGTTAAAGAAATGCGTTATGGCGAATCGCTTTTGAAACGCTTCCGGCATGTCTTCAATCAATAGACGAATAGGTATGGTAGAAGTATTTGACGACACAATCGCGTCATCGCGGCACACCTCATCAAGTTGCTTATACAGCGTTTTCTTAATATCCAGACGCTCAACAACCGCTTCCACAATCCAGTCACAATCTGCAAGCTGATTGAAGTCGTCTCTCGTATTACCCACATGAACAAAGCTCTCTGCCTCTTTGCTCATCAAGCCTGGCGAGCCCGGGTCTTTAATACGCTCTAATCCGCGTTCAGCGAGTGCGTTAACCGAGTCACCATCACTGGGCAAATCCAGCAGCCAAACATCTATGCCCGCATTTGCAACCTGCCCGGCTATGCCAGACCCCATAGTGCCAGCGCCAATTACTGCTACTTTCTTAAATGCCATGCTACTGTCCGTTTTCTACGCTAAGGATAAAATCGCGCAATTCATTGAGTACCTGTTTGGGCGCTTCCATGGGCAGCATATGCCCATACTCACGCAGCACGGTCACTTCAGCACCGAGCACGCTCGCAAGCGCCTTACCTGCCTTCATCGGTGTCATTTTGTCTTGCCCGGCAAGAATCATTTTGCTCGGCACCTTAACCGCTTTCGCTGCTTCTTCACCGCCGCTGTAATTGGCGCAGGCATTCAAGTCAGCGGCCAATGGGTTGGCCGACATAATTTGATGGCCAATGGCTATGGGTTGCATACCCGGTGTGGGCGAAACGCCCAGATGCATGTTCGAGCCAAAACCCCACTGCAACATAAACTCGGCAGCTTTGGCAGCGGATTTCTGTGCTGTTTCAAGCAAGGTGGCATTCACAGGTATTGCACCCGCTGTACCTATGCCCGTGAGAGAAAGTGCACGAGCGGGAAACTGTTTCGTCAATTCAAGTGCGCTCAGAAAACCTTGGGAGTGACCAACAATATGCGCCGCTTCCACTCCGCAAACGGTAAGCAATTCGTCTAACCAGGGTGCGCTGTCTTCAATACATGCCAATGGCTCGCCGGCTGACAAACTGTGGCCAGGAAACACCGGTGCCAACACCGAGAAACCATGAAACGCAAACCACCTTGTTTGCAAAGCCCAACTGCGATGGTCTAAGCCGCTGCCGTGCAGGAACACTACGGTGGGAAGACTGGTGTCGAACTCTTTGCCGCCAGTAGCTATGTGGGTTTCTACCCCTTGAACACTTACTTTCATCAGCTTTTCTCCTGGCTAGCCGCAACTCTGCTCGCAGCCTTAAGGCCCTTGCCGAAATCAGACTGAATATCCTTAATGTGCTCAAGCCCGACAGACACGCGCACCATGTCTTCGCTAATACCCGCCGCCAACATAGCTTCCGGTGTAAGACGTGAGTGCGTGGTGCTACCAGGGTGCAATACCAAGGTTCGTGAGTCGCCCACGTTGGCAAGATTGGAAGCCAGCTGCAATGCGTCGATAAACGCAGCACCACCTGCGCGCCCGCCAGTAACGCCAAAACACAGCATTGAGCCAGCGCCCTCTGGAAACAATTCCGCGGCAACACCTTGTGTCGCATTGGACTCAAGCTCTGGATGGTTCACCCACTCAACTTCATCTTGCTGCTGCAACCATTCAAGCAAGGCACGAGTGTTTTTAACATGCTGCTGCATTCTGAGTTGCAAAGTCTCTATACCCTGCAAAATCAGAAAAGCATTATTGGGCGCCAAACAAGCACCTAAGTCGCGCATGGATTCAGCGCGTATTTTTGAGGCAAGCGCGTTAGGACCAAACTCTTCCCAAAAACGAATACCGTGAAACGGCTCGTAGGGTTCAGTTAGCTCAGGGAAGCGACCGCTGACACTCCAGTCAAAATTACCGCCGTCAACAATCACGCCACCTATAGCCGCACCGTGGCCACCCATCCATTTCGTCATTGAATGCACAACCACATTCGCACCATGCTCTAACGGGCGATGCAAAGCCGGCGTGGCAAACGTAGCGTCCACCACCAAAGGTATGCCGGAGTCATTTGCGATTTTGCCTATCTGCGGCAAATTCGACACTTCAAGCCCAGGGTTGCCGATGGATTCGCAGAACACCATTTTTGTATTGGGCTTGATGGCCGCACTCAAGGCGTCTGCGTCATTAATGCTGACAAACGTGGTCTCAATACCCAAGCGCCTTAAGGTATGGCGCAGTAAGGTGGCCGTTGAACCATAAATTTGCGCCGCTGAAACGATATGGTCACCGGCCGAGCACAGAGTAATAAACGTAGTAAACAAGGCACTCATGCCCGAGGCCGTGCAAATTGCGCCACTGCCACCTTCCAGTGCAGCTATGCGCTGCTCAAGCACCGCCACTGTTGGGTTAGAGATACGGCTGTAGATATGTCCGCCTTGCTCTACGTTAAATAAAGCCGCACCGTCGCTGACACTGTCAAACACATACGAAGTAGTCTGGTAAATAGGTACCGCACGCGATCCATGATCGCTTTCAGGCGCATAGCCTGCGTGCAGCGCAATCGTGTCGGGCTTAAAAAACGAAGATTTGGCCATTAGGGCTCCAGAAGCTGTTCTTGGGTATACGGAATGTCCGTAATTGTTCCGGTCACGCCCCGCACTGTCAACGATTCATTCGATTCTGTATAGCTAAGCGGCAGCATCGCATACACCATGAATTTCTTGTATCTGGGTGACCAGCTGGATGAACGTACTTCTGTTCGCGGGTCGTCTTCCATCAAATAATAGGGTGCTGGCACGTCAAAGGCTTCAGGAAACAACAAACCTCGCAGTTTATGAGTCTGCGAACTCGCCATAGCTCTCAATGCCGACAAGCTAAGACTCTCAATATCAGCATCCAGATTCAGGTAACTGTCCAGGCCGCATTCAAAGACGTTGTTGTCTTCATCCATGTCGCTGCCGTAACTCAGCAATCCCGCTTCCATGCGCTCTATCTGGTTTGGACAACCCGCTCTTACATTCAAGTCTTCGCCCGCTGCAAACAATGCGTCCCACAACGGCTCTGCGATTTCACCGTTATCCACATAAATTTCGAAGCCACCTTGCTTGCTCCAACCCGAACGCGCAACGTACATTTCCTGCCCTTCAAAGCTGAGCATCTTGCCCCAGAAGAAGCGAATGTCTCTTACTTCGTCACCAAATACTCTCGCCATTAGTTCAGTGGATTTTGGACCCTGCACACCCAGCGGTGAAACATCCGGTTCAAAGACATTCACATCCAGACCGTAGCCCTGCGCCAAACCTTGCGCCCACAATTTGATGTCGCTATCAGCAAGCGAAATCCACCATTGATTGTCGTTAAGCTTTATCAACACCGGATCATTCAGAATGCGACCCTTGGCGTCACACATTGGCGCGTACTTACCTTGAAGCGATTTGGCGTTACTCAAATCTCTTGGTGTCATTAGCTGAGCTAGCCTGGCTGCATCTGGACCAT
>JBGCDE010000070.1:0-37622 GCA_045105115.1 Pseudomonadales bacterium
ACCAGCC
The DNA here is from genome assembly GCA_045105115.1 of Pseudomonadales bacterium. Lineage (GTDB taxonomy): Bacteria > Pseudomonadota > Gammaproteobacteria > Pseudomonadales > JAUIET01 > JAUIET01. The sequence goes on from JBGCDE010000070.1 coordinate 8, forward strand.
ATGTGCGAAGGCTCAGGCATGGTTGAGTTCAGCGAGCAATTTCAGGATCGCTATCACGACGTAGCAATTGCAGAACAACACTCGGTAACACTTGCCGCCGGCCTCGCATGCGATGGCATGAAACCAGTGGTCGCCATTTATTCCACGTTTTTACAACGCGCCTACGACCAACTGATTCACGACGTTGCCCTGCAAAATCTAGACGTCACTTTTTGCCTGGATCGCGCTGGTCTGGTGGGCGAAGACGGTCCAACCCACGCCGGCAGTTTCGACATAAGCTTTTTGCGCTGTATTCCAAACATGTTAGTGGCGACACCGTCTGATGAAAATGAGACCCGCCTGTTGCTGCACACAGCCTATAGCCATCCAGGCCCTGCAGCGGTGCGCTACCCACGGGGTGCAGGTACCGGGGCAGACATACAACCCGGTCTAAATACCGTAGAGCTGGGCAAGGCCGTAGAAAAACAACGTGGCCACAGTGTAGCAATTCTAAATTTCGGCGCCCTGTTGCACGAAGCAACGCCAGTTGCCGAGAACCTAAACGCTACCTTGATAGATATGCGTTTCGTAAAACCCCTGGACAATGCCTTGTTGCTTTCATTGTGCGCTGACCACGAACTCTTGGTAACGCTGGAAGAAAACTCTGTCATGGGCGGTGCCGGAAGTGCGGTGCTTGAATTGCTGAATTCAGAAAACGAGCAGACACCAGTACTGCAACTGGGCTTACCCGATCGTTATGTCGAACATGGCAACCAATCTCTAATGCGGTCCGAAGTAGGTCTGGATGCAGAGGGAATAGAGATGTCTATTCGCACCAAGATGCAGGCCCTCAACATCAAGCCTTTACACGCAACAGATACCGCAAGCTCACACGCCTTCGCTAAGTAAGCGCCTTACATATCAAATAAATGCCCGAGCTTTCCAGCTTTGGTCGACAAGTATCTTGAGTTGTGTGGATTATGTCCTGGTTGCAGATCCAGGCGCTCAACTACGTTAATACCTATATCTTCCAGCGCTTGCACTTTACGCGGGTTATTGGTCATAAGGCGTACCGCTTTCACGCCCAAATGGGCAAACATTGCTTCGCAGATAGTATAACTACGCTGATCTGCCTCAAAACCCAATTGCTCGTTAGCTTCTACTGTATCGGCTCCTTTGTCTTGCAGATTGTAAGCCTTGAGCTTATTCAACAAACCGATACCTCGGCCCTCTTGGCGCAAATAAAGCACCATTCCGCGCCGCTCTCGAGCTATGCGGCGCAGCGCTGTCTCAAGTTGCGGGCCACAATCGCAGCGCATGCTGAACAAGGCATCCCCGGTCAAGCATTCGGAATGAACTCTGGCCAAAACGGCGTCTCCATCGCTCAAATCGCCCATAGACAGCACTACGTGCTCTTTACCGGAGTCGGCTTCTTCGAAACCGTGTATATCAAACATGCCCCACGGGGTTGGGATTTTCGACGCGGTGATAAAGGAAACAGACAAGACAGACTCGTGAATAAAGTGTGGCGAACAACCACCTATGATAGCAGATAGTGGGTCGGGATTACTTCTCAGACAAAATCAGCACGCCATCACTTTCTTCCATTTTGACACGGCTGAGGAAACTCATACCCAGCAAAATTTGTTGTGGAAATGCGCCCTGCAACACACCCGCCTGCACGTTGCTGACCTTTATTCCCGCAATGCTGACATGGTCCAACCGCACAAACCACGCTTCAGTAACACCACTTGCAGTGGACACGCTGCCTTTCTTACCATTGCGGATGTAGTCGATCCCTAAGCGCTTTGCATCAGCACTGTTCATCGCCACTGAGGTAGCACCTGTATCAACCAGCATGCGTGCACTTCGGCCATTGATGCTGCCATTAACGTAATAAGCGTTATTCCGGTTTCTCGCGATCGATACTTTTTTTCGTGACGCCGCACTGAAGTTTGAGCCAATCCGTGTATTCAGCGCCAATGACTCGATCTGACCATTAATGTCAACTACGGCCACATCGCTATTTGCCCGTATCAACCGCACCCCTTCTGGGCTGGATTGCCCTGCCCGGAGTATTCGCTGCTTACCATTAATACTGAGTACGGCCTTCCCCGAAAACAAACCATTGACCTGCACTTCAAGTGCGAACACTTGCGGTGTGGTCAGGCAAATTAACAGTGCCAGCAATGGTAGTGAGTACTTACTCATAAACGGGATTCCCCAGCGCCTAAGAACGCAGTTCTACTGAAGTTTAGCAGGCGCGATCCAACCCACATTTACAGCGCAGAAAACTATTGCCGTTTTTTTCCATAGCCGCCCCGAGCATGCCCTGCGATAGTGGTGCCTTTATTGTTTTGCCGCTACGATTTTGGCCACCAAACGAACCACTCGAAAGCCCGCCAGGCGAAAAAAGAAAACGACCCGCCGAACGTTCAGACCACTACTTTGGTTGGTGCGGCTGGGCGTGCTCGCAAGCATAATTCTGATCCCGTTGTTATTTTGGTTGAACAGCGAAATAGAACAAAAATTCAGCAGCCATGAATGGACTATTCCAGCAAAAGTGTATGCGCGACCGCTGGAGCTGTACGTTGGCAGCCGGCTGACCCGTCAAGAACTTAAGCAAGAACTTGAATTGCTTGGTTATAAAAAAGCCAGCAACATAAATGGCGCTGGCAGTTATACCCAGCAAGGTTCCGGTGTTGGATTCCACACGCGCGGTTTCCAGTTCGGTGACGGCTTTGAGCGAGCAGTTAGTGTGCTTGCACAATGGTCTGGCGGTGAATTGAGCCAGCTTGCGACTTCGACTGGTCAACCTCTGGACCTGATTCGCCTTGAGCCCATGCAAATAGGTGGAATTTACCCGGGTCAAAACGAAGATCGTCTGCTGGTCGAGTTATCCGACACACCCAAAGGCATGCTCGACTGCTTGTTAGCGGTTGAAGACCGCCGTTTTTATGAGCACCCGGGTATATCACTGCGAGGCATTAGCCGCGCCATGCTGGTCAATCTGCGTCAGGGGCGTTTTACCCAGGGCGGCAGCACGCTCACGCAACAATTGGTAAAGAACCTGTTTCTGAGCCAGGACAGAACCTTGTCTCGCAAGCTAGCTGAAATACCCATGGCCCTGATGCTGGATGGCAAGATTAGCAAAAACGACATCTTGCAGATGTTCATCAATGAGGTTTTTCTCGTTCAGGATGGCAATCGCGCCGTGCACGGTTTTGCCTTGGCCAGCCAGTATTTCTTCAATCAACCTCTGCAGGAACTATTGCCTCACCAGTACGCTTTGCTGGTTGGCATGATCAAAGGCCCCTCCTATTACCACCCGGTACGTCATCCTGAACGCGCCAAGCGACGCCGCGATCTGGTGCTCAGCATCATGGCTGAACAAGGCATTATGAGTGAGGAGGAAGCTGACTACGCCAGGCAGCTGCCTTTAAGTCTAAACATGCGCTCTAAGCGCAGCGTGCGACAACCCGCGTATCTGGATTTGGTACGTCGACAGCTCAGCGAAGACTATCGACTTGAAGATTTGCAAACCGAAGGCCTTCGAGTATTTACCAACTTCGACCCATTAGTGCAGCTCGCGGCAGAAAAAAGCCTCGACTTAGCCTTTGCCGACATCGATAAGCGCCCTGCGCGGCAAGACAACAATGAAGCCACCGAGCTACCAAGTCTGGACGCCGGTATGTTGGTTAGCGCGAGTAGTACCGGCGATGTGGTGGCTATCGTTGGTGGCCGTAAACCTCGCTTTGCCGGCTTTAACCGTGCACTGGACGCGCGTCGACCGATAGGCTCTTTGGTCAAACCCGCTGTCTTTCTGACGGCACTCGAAAGACCGGACCAATTCACCCTGGCAAGCTACATCAATGATGAGCGATTTGAATTACCGCAGCCTGATGGCAGTGTCTGGGCACCAGATAACTTCGACAAGCAAAGTCATGGCTCAGTGACTTTACTTGAAGCACTCAGCCGTTCCTACAACCAGGCCAGCGCAGCGCTTGGTATGCAACTCGGCATACCCGCTGTTCGTTCAACATTGAGCGACCTTGGCGTGACAGGCGACATTCCAGAACTACCTTCCCTGTTTCTAGGCGCAATTGAGCTGTCTGTCATGGACGTTGCCAGCATGTATCAAACCATTGCCAGTGGCGGTTTCAACACGCCGCTGCGAGCAATCCGTGAAATTCTTGATGCCAATGGTAAGCCCATAAAAACGTACGGACTTGAAATCGAGCAGAGAATTGCACCGGATACTGTTCACCTGTTGCAATATGCGCTTCAAGAAGCCATGCGCAATGGCACCGGCCGTAGCGCCTATCAGTTCCTGCCGGACAGCCTGGCCGTCGCTGGCAAAACTGGCACCAGCAATGACCAGCGCGACAGCTGGTTTGCCGGTTTCAGTGGCGACTACTCCGCTGTCGTATGGATGGGCAATGACGATTATGAGACCACATCATTGACTGGCAGCACGGGTGCTTTGCGCGCCTGGTCTTATTTGTTTCGGGCAATCAGCCGTGAGTCACTGGAATTTGTTCGGCCCACTGGCGTGGTCTATGTCTGGACCGATCGTGAGAGTGGCTTGCTGAGCGCTGAGCACTGCCGTAATACCGACTATTTACCGTATGTGTCTGGCACCGAGCCAATTCGACAAGCTGCGTGCGCCGAGCAGGGCAAACAGCGACCCAATTGGTTGCGATGGCTATTAAATAGAGTTGAAGATAATCGTTAGACCGAAAACACAAAGTAAGAAACACAGCAAAAGGCCGAGAAAAAATGTTGAACGTAGAAACAAACGCCAGGGGCAATCGAAAAACACTGCTAGCGGCCTGCCTGCTTGCTTTTCTGCAGACGGCATGTACTTACACGCCGGTCTATGACTCTGGCAACATGCCACAAGTTAACCCGCCTGTTGCAAGTGAACAAGCAGACGCACAGAATCGTGACAACGCAGCGAAGGAAGGCACACAGATGGAAACTAACGGACAGCCTGTGCGGGTTGCCGTAGTATCGCCAGAAACTATTCAGCAAAGACCAACAAGCAGTAACAAAGACATAGCAGCGGCCAGGCTCCGCACGCAGGCCGCCGATGCAGTAGCGGCGGGTCAAGCTGCCAAGGCCGAGGGTTTGCTAAATCGAGCCTTGCGAATTTCACCGCGTAGCGCTGAGACTTACCATCAGTTGGCAACCATTAAGCTTGAACAGGGCGCCAGCGGGCAGGCATTACAGTTAGCCAGAAAAGGCCTCAGTTTATGCGACCCTGACAGTAAGCTGGCTATGCACTTACAAGCATTGGTATCACAAGCGTCTTTGGACTAGCCAGCTTTTGAAAAAACCCTTCGCAAGCACGTTCCCCACTATATTTCATCGACTCGGATGCGATAACAATCGTCCACTTCACTCCAGCTAAACTGCAAGGTCTGATTAATAAAATCAGGACGCTCATCAATCTGATGGCTAACAAATAGAAGCTGTGTAGAGGTTTCCTCAACGATGGCTTGAAGCAGCGCCAACACATGCTGACGATTGCGTTCGTCCAGCCCCAGACAGGGCTCATCCAGAATCAGAATATCAGGGTTTTTTACCATTGCCCGTGCAATAAGCACCAACCGTTGCTGGCCATAAGACAAATGCTCGAATCGCTTATCGGCCAGATTAGGAATACCGACTGCGGCAAGCCAGGCTTGCGCCATAGTGGAATGCGATCCCGCCGCCAACTCGCTAATACCGATACTGTCTTGCAGACCAGACACAACGACATCAAGCGCTCGATCACCTTTGCCGAATTGCTGCTGCAGTGCCGTGCTTACCATGCCGAAGTGTTTTCTAACTTCCCATACAGATTCACCTGAACCCTTTCGCCGACCGAACAAGCTGACATTTTGACCAAACGCTTTCGCATTATCGCCGGTGAGCATGCTCAGCAAAGTGGATTTCCCGCAACCATTGGGCCCGGCAATCAGTGCATGTTGTCCTTGCCGAAAAGACCAATTCAGATCGATGAATATGCGCTTCTGTGCAAACGAACAGCTGACATTCTTAAAATGAATCAGTGGGTTCGCCTTATTCGTCTTAGCCGCTTGTAGTCCAGCGTATACTCTCTGTAAATTCACCTTGGGACGAGAATGCGCAAGCAAACGAGCTATTTGTTCTCGGCTTTGAGCCGTGTTTTGACAAATTTCGGTGACACGCCCTTCCTCAATAAGCATTAAGTGACTAACGGAATCAGGAACATCATTGATTCGAGAGGTAAGTAATAGAGCGGTGTGCAGACGATCGAACAGCTCTTGTAAAACGGATTCGAATTCATCCTGCAGGGTTTGATCAAGCCCTGCCAACGGGTCGTCAAGAATCAACAAACGAGTCGGGCACAGGGCGGCACCAGCCATTAATACTCTACGCATCTGCCCAGTAGACAGTTCACGAAGTCCCTGTGCAGTGATGCCACCTATTCCGAGACGGTCAATCCAATACGCATAATCTTCCGGCTTATGTATGCCGCGACGTAAATATTGATGAACCAGGGTGCCGCGATCATAAGCGTTTGCACGAACCTCACTGTCATCAAATCGATCGTCGTGTGCATGCAGTTCGTGTTGACGCTCGAACGAAACCATTTCGCAGTCTACTGCAGGGCTAAAATTCTTTGCGTACTGAAGCTTACCCCGGGAAATTGGATGCTGCCCAAGCAGTACGCGTGCTAACAAGGTTTTACCCGCACCATTACTGCCCAGCACAGCCCATTTCTGGCCTTCTTCAAGTTGCCACTGATCACACTCAAACGATTGATGCCGATGGGCCGGAGTTCTGAGATTGTTTAACGTTACTAATGCCATGGGTTCATTCATTAAAGTTGATAGACTAGGATTCAACGACAGTGTAAACCACAGAGTTCAAGGCCTTGCTACCTGACTTAAAGACACAACTTGAAAAGGTGGCGCAGTACAAGCCTAAAAAAGTGCGTGGCCGACGGTACATGGTTCGTGCCGCTGTTACGATGATTTTACGGGAAACACAGCGTCATCCTGATGATTTGCATGACGACGGCATTGAAGTGCTTATGATGCGGCGCGCAGAACGAAAAGGCGACCCTTGGTCTGGCCACATGTCGTTTCCGGGTGGCAAAATGGACAGCAAAGACGACAATTCCTTTGAGGCCTCGCTGCGAGAGCTGGCAGAAGAAACCGGAATTCCAAGACCTGATGACGCTCTACGTTCAGTTGGCCGACTGTCTGATGTGTTAACTCGCAATCACAGCGGTCGTAAACCGATGGTGGTAACGCCATTTGTTTTTGAGTTGATGGAAGAAGTGGAATTCAGCCCTAATCACGAAGTGGCAGAACTGGTCTGGATTCCACTTGGTTTTCTTGGCAATCCAGCCCATCGCGAAGTGATGCATTGGGACTTTCGCGGCACTCGCATCAACCTACCGTGTTATTACTACCAAGGGCGCCGTATCTGGGGTTTGTCGCTAACGATGCTTGATGAAATGGTACTGCTATTTTACAGACAAAGGTTTAAAGATACACATTCCAGACTGCAATTCTCGCCGCGATCGAATTGGTTGCTTCGATCGCTGGCGAAATTAAATCGCTGAGTGGGAAGAAGCTCTTATTAAGGCGTTGTGAAGTTAACCGGACCTGCGCTTGTGTTGCTTAGCACTCCACCACAATTAGCCCGAACGTACACGTCGTATCCTGTTGCAGCATCAAGACCTGCCAGCAAGTGAACAAGACCTCCATCCTCAACAGTACCAGCACCTTCAACAAACCCTGCTGGGCCGTATTCGTAACTGTACACAGTAGTTACGCTGGCGGCTCCGGCGGTTGTAGATAATGTTGCGTCATTAGCGTTTACATTGCTGAAAGCTAAACCTGTAGGTCCGGTGCATGACGTATTGATCGCCCAGAAAAACTCTTGGACCAAAACGTCAGGAACATCCGCACTAAGGGTTAAGACTCCGTTTTCTGGCGTAGTCGGTGCACTAAATGCCACACCATATGCACCATTGGGCTGAGTTGTGTTGCCTGGCACTTCGAAGCTGGTTGTTCCATTCAATGAACCAACGTCTGTAGAGAAATCTACCGTAGTTCCCGACACCATGGAATTGCCATTTGCGTCTGACATGAACAAGCCACCCAGAAAAACTGTAGTGCCCCACTCGATATTTATAGTGCCGCCAACCGCTGGAAAGGATCCTACATTCGAAACGACTACTTGATCAGTAGACAAGGCCAGCGTCGCTACCTGTGAAATACCTACTTCATCTTCGGCGCCACACAACGAGCTGTGCTCACACAGCGGACCGTTCCACAAGCCATCCGCCAGATCTATCATGCCGTTACTGTTAAAGTCATGAAAAAATTCGCCAGAATCATAAATGCCATTTTCATTTTCGTCAGTAAATGGCTCGTCTAGATCCATCGACATATCAAATACGTCAGCATCATCAAACACCGAGTTACCATTCGTGTCAGTAAACTCTTCAGCACCACTGGTAAATGCAATGATTTCTGCTCGGCCATCAGCAGGTCGCGGATCAGAACTCACCCACGTTACCGAACACTGGGCATCTACTGTTGAACAAGATGGCGCAATGGTGCCACTTTCAGGAGAAGCAAAGCTGATTACGGTATCGTCTGGCACCGGATTGCCAAATTGATCAGCGGCAATGATGCTAAACGTAACTTCAGTGCCATTGAAATTGAATGCTCGTGGCGCAAAATTATCAACAGACATAGTGAGCCGATTGGCCTGAGGTATGCCCGTAGAAATATTTATGCCGTCTGAATTTCCAGAAACATCAGTTGCTTCATGGGTAGCTGTGACAACAACCGTCGTATGTACTGTACCGCTTTGAACAATTGCGGTCACCATACCCATATTATCAGATACGGCTGAATCTTCGGCCAAGCTCACGCCGCCAACAGCAGTGCTCAAGGTAAAGTTTATTGTTTCTCCCACTATTGGTGCAGACTGCTGACCAACCAACTGAAAACTGACTCTTGACGTTTCCTCACCACCCACGCCTCGAAGAGACAGGCTAAGCGGCATCGCGTTCATAAACTGTACTGAAAGAACAGCATCAGGCTCAACGGTTATTGTTCCGGCTGCACTTAGAGTTTGGCCAGTAGACGCAGTTACGTTAGCAGAGAGTGCATCTTCGCCACTACAGCCATTCGCGGTATACGTCAGGGTGATGACACCCGAGATTGTATTAGACTCTCCGGCCAGCGTTGACAAGCCGCTGGCAATACATTCCGAGTTTACGGTAGCCGTAATTGGGTCTGTAATCGCATCGCCATCCGCGTCAACGATTGTTAACTGCAATTGTGTTGAAGCACCGCTTTGAATTGTTGCATTCTGAATACCAACTTCACCATTCACGAAATTTGCGCCAAGACCATTTCCTAAGCGAGCCGTAGAATCGGAGTCAGTCCCGGTGCCACCAGTTCCGGTTCCAGTACCCGTGCCCGTTGTTCCCGGACTACTACCACCACATGCAACCAGTGCACCTAACAGCAGACCAGTCGCTGCGGTTTTACACGATAGCGTCAAAGTGCGTCGGATCGAGCCGATCAAAGTGGGCTGAAAATGTCGGGACTGAAACATGATTGGTCTACCTGATTTTAATTGCTAGTCACAAATGAAAGTGAACATAAGAGGAGACGCAAATACGCCATCTACTTAGGGTCTTTTCCTGAGTATAGGCAACTTGGATGGTAAATCTAGGTGAAGCAAAAATCGGCGCACAATGCGAAATTGACGCGCGATGCAGTTGATTTTTTATACTATTCGATCAACATTTAAGCTAACACTATGATCAAGTATTGAAATCAGTTTATATAAAAGTTGGCAAGCCAAACACTCAGCTGGCCTAGAAATAGTATAAAGCCTGCGATGTAGGCCAGTAGTAACCAGGGCCTGAATGGTTTTCGATCTTTGGCGTGAACACCGGTAGAAGTGACGTGGCGAACACGAGCGAGATCCTCCGCCGACAACTTCGACGGAGTCTCTTCAGCCATAGCTAATTCCTGAATATGTTGTTCACTATCACTCATCACTTTAAAATTTAAAATTCTCTTCAGCCATAGACATCAGGTTTTCAGCGCCAGATAACATCACCTGCTTATGCATAGCGGTGCGTGGAAGCAAACGCTCATAATAGAAGCGCGCTGTTTTAATTTTCGCCTTATAGAAATTCTCATCATCAACGCCTTCGGCGAGCTTACCCTGTGCGACCAGCGCCATCTGTGCCCACATGTGGGCTAGTACAAAATAACCTGAGTACATCAAGTAATCAACAGAGGCTGCTCCGGCTTCTTCCGGGTTTTGCATAGCCGCAGCGCCGATTTGCATTGTGAGCTCGCCAATTTCCTGATTTATCGCTTGCAGTGGTTGAATAAACTCCTGCATTGCTTCATTGCCTGCATGCTCTTTACAGAACACGTGAACAATCTTGGTGTAGTTCTTTAACAACTCGCCACCTGAACCCAACACTTTTCTACCCAGCAGGTCGATGGATTGAATGCCAGTGGTTCCTTCGTAGATTGTGGCAATGCGACCATCACGAACAATCTGCTCCATACCCCATTCTTTAATGTAACCGTGGCCGCCAAAAATTTGCACACCGTAATTCGCCGCTTCCAGCCCTGTTTCCGTCAAGAAAGCTTTTGCAATCGGCGTCAACAGAGACAACAAATCTTCGCTGGCCTCAGACTGCTCTCCCAAATCAGCATGTGTTATATCCAGCAAAGTACCCAACCAGTAAATGAAAGCACGACCACCTTCAGCAAACGCTTTTTGGGTGAGCAGCATGCGCCTTACATTCGGGTGAACAATGATTGGGTCTGCTTCCGCATCAGGATTTTTCGGCCCACTTAACGACCGCATTTGCAAGCGCTCGCGAGCGTATTCAAGCGCTCCCTGAAACGCACGCTCTGCGGTGCACAAACCTTGAATGGCCGTACCTATACGAGCCGTGTTCATAAAAGTAAACATCGCAGGCAAGCCTTTGTTAGGCTCGCCCAGCAAATAACCCTGCGCTTCTTCAAAATTCAGCACACAGGTTGCCGAGCCATTGATTCCCATTTTGTGTTCGATAGAGCCGCAATTCACGTTGTTACGCTCACCAATCGAACCATCGTCATTGACTTTAAACTTGGGCACCAAAAACAGCGAAATACCCTTCGTGCCTGATGGCGCATCCGGAAGACGAGCCAGTACGATGTGAATAATATTTTCCGCCATGTCGTGATCGCCAGCGGAGATAAATATTTTGGTACCTGACAGTCTATAGCTGCCATCAGGATTCGGATCTGCTTTGGTACGTAACAAGCCCAGATCGGTACCACAGTGCGCTTCGGTCAGACACATTGTGCCGGTCCAGGAACCTTCCACCATTTTAGGCAGATACTTGGCAATCTGATCTTCATTGCCATGAGTTTCCACAGTCACTTTAGCGCCATGGCTTAGCCCGGGGTACATACCCCATGACCAATTTGCGGTACCTACTATTTCATTGTTAACCACGCCACCAAAGGAATGCGGTAAACCTTGACCGCCCATTTCTACCGGCGCACTCATTGCCGGCCAACCATTCTCCACGTATTGCTGATACGCTTCTTTAAAGCCAGTAGGCGTTGTAACGCCGTCTGGTGTCCAGGTACAGCCTTCCTTGTCGCCAACTTGATACAGCGGTGCAAGCACGTTATCAGCGAACTTCGCCGCTTCTTCTATAACCGCGGTCATCAATTCACGGTTGACCTCTTCGTATGCAGGAATCGCTTGATAGTGGGTTTCAGCGTCCAGCAATTCAAACAAAACGAAGTTAATGTCGCGTTGGGGTGTTTGATACTCAGCCATGGTGTTCTCCGTTCGAGGTGGACCGCAATTTAGTCATAAGCGTAGGGCTAAAAAGCCCTTACAGACAGTAGCCACGAGTATTGGCGAATCACTGTGTGTATACGGGTGCGCAAGCTTTGTGGATTAGCTGAATAGATTCAAGGTTATTTTCGGTCAGCCGACCGATGCCACACCGTGCTGTTTGCATTTTGTGCAACTCTACGCAAAACTGCGCGCTCTCTGGTCGCATAAGAAAATCGTGCGACTCTGCGGCACACACAAGGACGTTGTATGCTCACTGACTCACTTTATGCCTGTTTAGCAAATTCGCGCCGTTTTAGCGTTCCACAAGATTGTCTTTTTTGCGCACAGGCGCTTTCTCGCGATGAGTGGGGCTTGTGCGACCTATGCCAGCTGGATTTACGCGCTCCCAAAATAGCCTGCAGATTATGCCTGATACCCCTTGCTGCCACGCGGAGCGAAGCGGCAGCAAAACCACTGATATGCGGTCAATGTCTCAGACACCCGCCCACGTTTGATGAGTGTCGAATCAGCGCACTCTATCAGCCACCTCTCAGCCATATCATTGCGCGCTACAAATACTCGTCTTCTTTTCATTGTGGGCGCTTACTCGCCAAACTCATGGCCGACAAGATAATTGCGGGCAAGCCAACACAACTTCCGGCCTGCATTGTGCCAGTTCCACTGCATTGGTCGCGCCAGTTAAGCCGAGGCTTCAATCAAAGCACCTTGTTAGCCGCTCAAGTGCGGGCCAGGCTGTTGCGACATTACAAATTGGGTCGCAGAGAGCTACCAATCGCCGATCGACTGCTGCGCCGGCGTTTGCGTACCTTAAGCCAGGTAACGCAAGATATAGACGGTCGACAGGGCAATGTGCGCGACGCTTTTGAGCTTCGCTCTAGCGTACAAGTGCCCAGCTCAGTCGCGATCGTTGACGATGTGGTCACCACAGGCGCCACTGTCAATGAAATAGCGCATTTATTAAAGCGGGCCGGAGTTGGCCGCGTTGAAGTATGGGCCGCCGCTCGAACACCCTAGCAATGTTACACTCCACATTGACTTTCGCTGGCCTACTCAATGAGCGCACACCCTTTCGACCAACTCACGCCTGAATTTATTTGCGACGCCATTGACAGCCTGGGCCTGCGAAGCGATGCGCGCTTAAGTGCACTCAACAGTTTTGAAAACCGTGTATACCAGGTTGGGATCGAAGACAGCGACCCTCTGATCGCCAAATTTTATCGCCCCGATCGCTGGAACCTTGCCCAGATAAGAGAAGAGCATGAATTCACTGCCGAGCTGCTGGAAGCAGAACTGGATGTGATTGCACCGCTTGCAGTTTCCGGACAAGAAACTTTATACGAATATCAAGGTTTTCACATAGCACTGTTTCCGCGCTTTGGCGGCTCTCCTCCAGATATCGAGCAAGAACAAAACCTGGAAGTTCTCGGCCGATTGTTAGGGCGTATGCATGCAGTAGCGCGAACTGGCGCTTTTCAGCATCGGCCTGTTATTGAATGCGCGTCTTATGCACAACAAAGTATTGAGTTGATATTAGAGCATTGGATTCCTGGTGATTTGCACGCTAGCTACGAGTCGATCGCTAAAGACGTGCTCGCTCTGCTCGAAGAGCTAGAGGAAAGCGCAAAGAATTTAAAGCCACTGCGCAGCCATGGTGATTTTCATTTAGGGAACATGATTCACCGAGATGAGCGCATTCACATGCTGGATTTTGATGACTCTCGCACAGCACATGCCATTCAGGATATTTGGATGCTGCTCAGTGGTGAACAAGAAGACATGGACAGACAGCTGGATGTGCTGATTCGCAATTACGAGGTATTTCATGAGTTCGACTGGCGCGAAATACATTTGATCGAATACTACCGAACCTTGCGTATATTGCATCACAGCGCATGGATTGCCAGCCGCTGGGAAGACCCCGCATTTCCCTTGGCATTCCCCTGGTTTAATTCTGGTGGCTATTGGTCACAACAAATTTTGACCCTGCGTGAGCAGCTGTACTCGCTGCAACAAAGCCATACCGCCATGTGCGGCAACTTTGGCCAAGGATACTGACGCTTGTGATTAGCTGTAGGCTAATATTGATTCGGACGTCACTGGTCGAAGATGCTAAACTTTTAGCAGCAAACCACTGACAGGTTGTAATCGCAAATGCGCGTATTCAGAGGGCTGGTTCTTACTGCATTCACACTGCTTTTTGTAGTGATTTTCAGCGTCATTGCGATTGCGCTGCTTGCTCTTGACGATCAGCCTTTGCTTGCCTTCGACAATTCGATTGCTGCAGACACCGTCAGTACGGCCAAACTCGATCAGAAACAGCCGGAAGCCAGCAAGAAAGCAGCTTTCTGGGAGGAAGACTCTGATGGCTTGATCCATATTCCAGACAAGGAACTAAGCCTGCTGTTGCAACAGCAATTGCAGCGCTCCGATCTTGGCTCGGCAATAAAGCTGGTCTTTTTTCGTGGGCACGCCAATGGTCAAATGTCGCTACTAATGCCAATCGAGTTCTCGCGCAAATTTCTGAACGTTCGCTTTACTGCGAAGCAGAGCAAAGCACCACAACATCTTGAACTGGATACCCTGCAACTGGGCAACATTCAGGTACCTCCGAGCTTGATTAGCTACGCGCTACCCTACCTGATTGAAACCTGTCAGCGCGACCGTCGCTGCCGTTCTGCGATGGATGCCTATCGCAATGTGGAAACTCTGGAGCTAGGTACTGGCGTGCTCAAGTTACGCTATCGTCTTGGCGCCGATACCTTATCCCAAATTGGCGGACTGAATGTTGATCAACTGCCTTTACCACCTTACTTAAGCGCACTTAGCTCATTAGCTTACGACCACGGTAACAAGCGAATCCCACTTCATGTGGCTCTTCAAGCCGTTCTCCAAGTCTCTGCTTCACGCAGCTTTGATAACAACCCAATGACGGAAAATACTGCGGCAATTTTGGCCTTGGCTCTGCAAAGTTCCGATGCCCGATTCCAAAAATTGATCTTGGCCGAACAAAAAACCGATCTAAATTTGATCGAATTGCAGGTATCCGTGCATCAACGCAGAGATTTGGCCCAGCATTTCATCGGTTCTGCGGCGCTATATCTTATTGGTGGCACCGAATTCAGCGATTATGTTGGCATTTACAAAGAGTTTCTTGACCTGTCACAAGGCAAAAAGTTTGGTGCCGGCGATCTGGTTGCCAACCGAGCGGGCGTTCGATTTGCGCGTCTTGCCACCTCGTCAGCGAAGCAAGCGCAAGCTCTGCAGAGCAAAATGTTGGCCGAACAGGACACAACTGCTTATTTGCTGAACAAACTGCAGATTCGTGAGCTGGAACGCCAATATAATGTGCGAACGACAGAAGAAATTAATGAAATCGTTACAGTGATTGATAACGCGCTCGCAGAACTACCACTGTTACACTAACAGCCTATCCTTTAGCGGTTGCCAAACCGAAAACGGACCTATACTTAAAAAATACTTCCGCAGGGCGCAGGTTCCCGTTAATGAATTCCCAGCTCCAGACACCCGTTGCAGACGATACGCAACTCACAGAAGACGTACGGATAAGCCAACCACAGCAAATTTTGTTGGTACATCCGGATGAGCGCAATCGCTATTTGATAAAGCGTGCGCTTGGTGAACGTGGCTTCACTAAAATAGTGGAGTCGGCGGGCGATCATCACTGCATTAATCTGCTGAACGAATACGCGTTTGACGTAGTAGTGGTAAACGTCGACTTGGGCGATCTGGATGCCTGGCGCCTAACCCGACTGATTCGCTCCGGTGTAGTGTCCACACAAATGAACACGCCTGTGTTTATTGTTTCGGAAACATTCAGCGAGCAAATAGCACTGGCAACAGCTAAGGAATTTGAGGTAAATGCCTTCATTCCTTTGGATCAAGCGCATACCGTGCCTCGCGCGATCGAGAAGATGTTCAAAGAAGATCGAATTGAGCCACCACGCAGCTCAATTCTAATTGTTGAAGATTACGCCGATACAGCGAAGTTGGTCGAGCGCGTTTTGAAAAACAGATTTCACATTGAGACTGCAACCGACGGCGAAGCAGGACTGGCCGCTTGGCTGGAACGACGCCATGAAATTGTGCTGCTGGACCTGATGCTACCTAAAGTATCCGGGGAAGAAGTTCTCACCGAAATTCTAAAAGTTAAACCCAGCCAGTCGGTTGTGATGATGACGGCATTCGGTAGCGCCGAAAAAGCGGGTTCTCTGATTGCGGCCGGAGCTGTAGATTTCATATCCAAGCCATTTCGCGCCGAACAGCTTCGCCATGTTTGTAATATTGCTGCACATCGCGAAGACTACATCACCAGCAATCAACAGTTTGAGCAGCGCCAGCATGAACTTGCCACCGAGAAAGAGCGCGCATTGGTCACGCTCAACTCTATTGGCGACGGCGTCATCACCACTGATGCCAGTGCCCGCGTAGTGTATATGAACCCGGTTGCCGAGCATCTAACGGGTTGGCTTGAAAACGAAGCCCAGGGCAGAAAGCTCAGCGAAATCTTCAAGACATACCATGAGTACTCTCGCGTACCAGCCGTAAGCCCATTGGAACGATGCCTGGAAGAACAACGACCAATTCACACCAAAACCAATATTCTGATGCGCAGTAAGCAGGGGCTCGAGATGGTAATTGAGGTTTCAGCCTCCCCCATCAAAGGCACTGGCAATACGATCAATGGTGCGGTAACTGTGTTCAAAGACAGCACTGCCGCAAGAAATCTTGAGAAACAACTAACGTATCACGCCAGCCACGACCCCTTGACCGGCTTGAAAAATCGTCAGGTTTTTGATCAGGAAGTGAAGCTGGCTCTCGATGATTGTATTAGCGCGCAGGTAGAACATGCGCTTTGCAACATTGACGTCAATGAATTTAAGATGATCAATGAAAGCCAGGGCAGCGAAGCTGGTGACAAGTTACTGCAGGAAGTAGCAAAACTATTGGTGCAGAAGGTGCGAGCGCCCAGCGACGCCATTGCTAGAATCAGCGGGCATGAATTTGCGGTTTTACTGCGATACTGCCCCTTGGATGCAGCCAGCAGAATCAGTGAGAACATTGCCGCGGCATTTGACGACTATCAGTTCGAATGGGAAAAAACAAAGTTTCCGATTTCAGTATCGATTGGTCTTACCCAAATCGATCAGGACAGTTCTGATCTACAAGATATTTTTGCGTCTGCGCGGGCTGCCTGCCTGAATGCGCAAGGCGGTGGTAGCAAACGTGTTCATGTATACAGTTCGGGTGATGATGAAGCATTACGCGCCCGCAGTGAAGTGCAGCTGGCTTCTGAAATTGTTCAAGCAGAACGCGAGAATCGATTTACGCTTTTTTGCCAGCCTATAAAATCGTTGGCTGACCCTGATGAAATCAGTTACGAAATTCTGATCCGTATGTACGGCGAAAACAACGAAATAGTCTCACCAGCAAATTTCCTGCCTGCTGCAGAACGTTACAATCTGATACCACAAATCGACCGTTGGGTAGTCCATACGGCGTTCGAATGGTTGCAATCAAACAAAGACAAACTCGACAGAATCAGCCACTGCGCCGTTAATTTGTCAGGCATGTCGCTTAGCGATGAAGGATTCTACGCCTACATCCGAAATGCATTTGAAGAATTTGATGTACCGGCAAGCAAGATTTGCTTTGAGATTACAGAGACAGCGGCAGTGACCAATTTCGCTGTAGCCGGAAGCTTCATTGAAGCCATTCGTGGACTAGGCTGCAAATTCGCTTTGGACGACTTCGGTACAGGTATGTCGTCTTTCGCTTATCTTAAGAAATTGCCGGTTGATTATCTGAAGATTGATGGCATGTTTGTTAAAGACATTCTTACCGACCCGATAGATCTGGCCATGGTGCGCTCAATCAATGATATTGGTCATGTCTCAGGCCTGAAAACAATTGCCGAGTTTGTTGAGAATCAGGAAATTGAAGACAAACTGCGAGAGATTGGCGTTGATTATGTGCAGGGCTACGGTATTAGTAAGCCCATGCCTATTGATGAGATGAAGTTCTAGAAAGAACTCCGAACAGGTATGCGGTACATCGACAAGGTCTGCCCTGAGGTTCTTTCCTAACGAGCTGGCAGCTCTCTGTTTTCTGGGCCAATGTATTCCACATCGTCACAGCGCAGCGGTAGAAACCCACCTATCGGCCGTTCTTCGTAATCCACAAAACAAGCTTCCAATCCAGATAAAACGGCTGCAGAACTGAGCTGATAAACTTCTTTGGCGGTAAACTCCTGATCAAGACTGACCGCAGCAATAAATCCGTTCATATTAATAGACTCACCGTAGGTCTGTTGAGCGTATTCGTGAATCGCCATTGCCAACACCTCGTGTCGACCACGCTTCATATTCAAACCTCTTGCTTTGCTTCGCAGCAACTCCAAACGCTCGTCTCCGGTCGCCAAAGGCCGTGAGAAACCAATAATGCTGAACTTGCCTTTTCTCAAGCGAACCTGGCATTCAACAATCTCGGCGACACTTTGACCGCCTTCAAAGTCTCGTTGTGCCTGCTCCAGGAATGCCATACTGCCGAGAATGGGTCTACTGCCATACAAGTCAGAATCTGCGGCCAAAATCCCCGCTGCGGTTGCGCCCACTACCGAGCACTTGCCATCACCACCCAAGGCGGCGATGTTATTACACCAGATTCGAGCGTCTGGGTAGCTGAGGCAGCTAAACAATACTTCAACCCAATCTGCAATGTTGCGCGGCACTTGTCGACCTGTCACAGCCAACATTAGCACCTGAAAGTAAGAATGATTTTCAATATATTCAATCAGATTCTGGCCACGAAGTGTAACCTCGCCCTGTAGAGTAAAGCCCCCGGCCTTGCTGCGAATGCGGTTACGATACGAGTCCCAATAATTTGTATCAGACGTCATCGTTTTCTCCAACAATTTCGTAGAGCTCATCGCTGAGAAACGGCACTTGATTGCGTGGTTTGCCAACGTATTCGAGGCCATGCGCGAGTATTCCAGGTGCATTGATCAGCTGATACAAGGCCGGGGCATGTTTGGGTAAAAACCCGAGGTCTGCCAAAGCAGCGGCAAATACACCGTGACGCATTATGCCGAAATCCAGATTATCCAGATTATCCAGCTCACTATTGATCGCTAAGCCTGTCGCAAGACTATCGCCTGCTCCCATTGTGTTACATAAGGTTTGCAGCACTACGGCAGCCAACTCATCTTTGCCGTTATAAGCCGAGCCAAAACCATGTGTGCGCGGGTCATCCAGACCTTTTAACAATTCGATGTTATCTGCAATAGACCGTTTTCCAGCTCTCACAAAAAAACGCATCGTATCATTAATGAACTTTGCCCCGGATTTCTCGCCAGCGAATATAGACAAGCCTATGGGCAATACGTGCAGGGTGTCGGTTTTCCCAATCGACGCTTGAATAGCTGCTCTGGAGCCATTATCGCGAGGCCCCGGATTGATAAACGCGACCATCAGTGCATTAAAAAGTTCGGCAGCACCAGCATCAGGAAGCTCTCCACGAAACAGCAGATAAAGCATCTCGGGGTAAGAAACCTTGCGCATCAGTTCTTGTAAATCATAGCCATAGCACGATGCTTTAGCGGCAACGTAAGGGTTGCTGGAGTCAGTCTCTTTCCAGATTTTGGTCTTTACATTCGCTACGAAGCCTTCGTCTCGCGGCTTCACATCCACAGACAACTCATCACTCTTACTATTCACACTCACCTCTTCATTAGTTCTCTGCAGCGTTCAAATCGGCGGGCATTGCAATTCCGCCCAAAGCATCCAACGCACTCAAACGCTCAATCTGATTTTTGAATCTGGACTTTATCAACGTCTCATCAAGACCATAATGCTGAACGTCATACTTGTGCTTGGACTTTAGCTTCTGAGCGTCTTCGCTCATCCAGGCATCAATTCTGTCCTTTAGCTGCTGACTGTCAAACGGCAGTTCAAGCAACTCATATATTTTTTGAACAACGCCTACAGGCGATTTACATAGCGCATCAAAACTCACCTCAACAATTCCATTAGGCGTTTTTCTAACAAGCTCTAGATACTGCGCACAACTGTGCGCATAAAATCGCAAAGCTAATTGACCTATCTCATGCCGATCTATTGTCTGATCGAATATGCTTCTGATAGTTTCAGCGAGACTACAGAAAGAAGCGATCGACTCTACCGGATTTCGATGCGTATTGATCAGCAAGCTATCAGGGTAAACCTGCCTGATACTATTAACAAGTAAGGCGTGAGCTGGCGATTTTAATACCCACGTTCCGCGACGCCCATGGTTACTGTTCAGTAACTGCAACTGCAACTTATGCATTTCGTAAGCACTATTTGCCGCCTCACAGCCCAACTGTTCCAACATCCAGCTCTCGTAACCCGGCGCCTGATTGTAGAGTAGGAAAGTCGGAGAAAAAAAGGCGTTTTCAAGAAGCTTCAAGCACTCTTCATTACCATTCACAAACATCGGATGAACGTTTTTCAAATTGGGTGCAAGCAGGTTGTTGGCATTAACAAACTGTTGCACTTTCTTTTTCATTGCTCGCCTTGCCAGATCACTGCCTGATAGCGCAGGTTCGTGCAGCTCCCACATCAATGGCGCTTGATAGCCCGGCTCTTCGGCCAGCAAGCTATGCAAAAGACTGGTTCCGGTTCGAGGAAAACCGACGATAAAGATCGGCGACTCTATCGATATTGTTGAGGCAGTCTCAAGTTGATTGCTTTCAGTCGTTAGCAAACTACAGTTAGCGAATGCCGCTTTAATGGTCTCACCCAGCGCCAACAAGCCTGTGAAACTACTGTATTGCAAATCAATAGTGTTAACAAACATACCAGCGTTTTCAGCGAATCTAGCATCAACAAGTTGTTTGTGCAGAAGGTCAAATCGGCGCAGCATACGTCGACGTAGTAGAAACGTCAGTCCAGCATAGTAGGCAATAGTATTCAACAGCCGTACAGCGGCCGGGACGCCTGAGCCTGACTCTCTATTATTTCGCATTATCCGAGCTTTTGTTAGGTAGCGCTCAAGAATAACGCCTAGTTAAACCGATTACTATACTTAAGCAAGCCGCTTATCCGCGACCGAGATAAGTTAGTCCAGGCTGTAGCTTAGCTGGAGCGATACGCTACGACCGGCCAGCGGCAGGTCATCTGGAATGGCCGTGAAAATACCAGACACACTTCCTTCTCTGGAATCTTCGTCAAAAAGGTTGCGTGCGCTTAGCTGAGCGGTTAACCCCTCTATCAGATTTAGCTTACGCAGTGACAGGTCAACATGCGTGAAATCTTTCAACTGTGCTCTTGTATCTGACGGTGATCGACGACGATCAGCTACCCAGTTAGCCGCTAGATTTATATTCCAGCTATCGAGAAATTCATAATTGGCATTTACATAAAGTTGCCGGCCTGGAGCATCAGCGACTCTTTCTCCTGTTGAGCCAAGCTCCGCAAACTGCATTGAGTAATTGGATGCTATTTGCAAATTCTCACTGAGCTGCAGACTTAGTTCCCACTCAAACCCCTTACCTTTTTGGGTATGAGCATTGTCTGCTATCGAGGAACCAGCAGGTAAGCTAGGGTCTGTAGCAGGTACAAATTCAATGGCATCTTCTATTCGGTACCAATAAAAATTCAACTTTGATGAGAGACTTTCCGTAAAACGATAGTCAAATGCCAATTCAACGGTATCTATTGTTTCTGGATCAAGATTACGATTTCCTAGAATTACCGGATTATTGATTGCAAACAGCTCGGCGAATGAGGGAGCTCTGAAGGCGCGCCCGTAGAGTAATTTGGAAGTCAGGTTGTACGATGTAGACCAGACTACCGCTGCTCGGGGATTAAGTGTACCGCCAACATCTGAATACCAATCATAGCGAAGCCCTATAGTGGCTTCCCAATCCTTTCTGAAACTCCAGCTGTCTTGTATAGATGCAAAGTATATTTCCCGGTTTTCAATATCAGCATAGGCTTGTGCGGTATCGGTTACATCCGTTAGCGTGCCATCCACCACTGTTTCCGTACCATCCAAGACACCAGGACCGAAATTCTTTGTTTCCCTAACTTTTCCGCGCTGTAGCTCGAAGCCCGTTGCGAAACGCCAATGGTGATTTGTATGCCCAGTGTATTTTGCCGACACTTCTCCCGAGTATCGCTCTTCTTCACCGCCGGGGTTTCCAATCAGTCCGTCGGTAAACAATACAGGCGTGCCCGCGAACGACAAATTGCCATCTGCCCCAATCGGCACTCGTGTTCCGGGTGGAAGCAACACAGTGTCATCTTGCTCATCGTAGGAACTGGCCCATACTTTCACATCAACATCAATTTCTTCACTCAAATCCATGCTGTATCCGGCGCTCAGTACGTAGTAATCCACGTCCACGTCACCGCGATCATCCAGAGCTTGCGCAACACCATTGCCCAGGCCTGCATCATTTTGTTGCCAACCCAAAAATCCTATGTCCCAGTTTTCGTTGCGAACTCCCAAACGTAGGTTGGTAACGTCATAGTTTGTTGCTAACGGACCTGGCGCCATCGAGGCATTGGTAGCGAATATATTGTCAAAAATAGATTGGAAATCACTTTGAATGACTCGATCACCATCGCCATCACTTTTCGAATTTTCAATACTGGCAACGAACTGCCACCCAGCACCGAACTCTGCACCGTATTGCAGCGAGAAATCGCGAGTGCCAAAAGAGCCTACTTTAACTCCGGCCCTAATTCCCTCAAGCTCGGCAGCGCCCTTGGTAATAACGTTGATGACGCCCGCAAAGGCATCAGCACCGAATAAAGCAGAACCCGGTCCTCGAACCACTTCAACGCGCTTAATGTTCTCTACGGGTAAGAAGAAATTGCTTGGACGACCACCGCCGTATAACTGTCGCACTGGGATATCATCTATTAAAACAAGAACCTGAGCGTTTCTAGCCGTGTGTATTCCTCTAAAAGAATAAACAGAATTGAGCTTATTGTTTTTCGCTACCGACACATGCAAACCCGGGACGCTCTCCAGCACTTCGTCCAGCGAACTGGCTCCAAGTCTGGATATATCTTCCTGGGTCAAAACGGTTGCTACTGAAGGCGCCAAACGTATTGGCTTATTCGTACCTGTGGAGATGCTGACTGTTTCATCGTCTTCGTAGAAGTCCAACAGGTCAATGTCTTCTGCCAGCGCCGTACTACTGATAGCCAGAAATAACGCGCCAACAGCAAGACCAGCTTGTGCACGGGAGTGCACTTTCGAATTCGTAAGTCGAAGGTTCATATTATTTTTAACGTATGGGTACACATGCCCACCGCTTTTTTTACGCTTCATCGACTAAATATAGACTACTTCTCAAGTGATGGCGGAGAACCTGCCGCTTAAGTGCTAATGCTGAGAATCAGCGCGGTTTCGCTCACTTTGCAGTCAATGTAAGACCTACACGACTGATTTTGAAAGACTACATTTCCTGCAGGATTCTTACGCGCTCACCCATCGGTGGAATTTCGTTCGGGTCGATGCGAACGTCCAGCATGGTTGGCTTGTTGCCTGCAAACAAGGCGTCAAAGTCAATGGCGTGCAGGTCTGCTGGGGAATTGATCACAATGCCATTGGCACCCATGGCCTCAGCCATTCCCGCAAAGTCGGTTACCGGAAGCTGCCAACCAACACGCTCGGCCGTGCCAAGCCGCTGGCCATGTTTGATCATGCCGTACGCAGAATCATTCAATACCAGAAATAGAAGTGGAAGCTTACGTTCGAGAGCCACGGTTATTTCCTGACCGGACATGAGTATACTGCCGTCGCCAGTTATGCAGACTGTTGGCTCATTACACGCCAATGCACTGCCTACGGCGGCGCCAATAGCCCAGCCCATGGAGCCAAAGTTCATCGCTATTCGCAGATTACCTGGCAGTCTGAGATGCAGGTAATGCAAACCCCAGGCCCAGGAATTGCCAGTATCAAGAAAATAGCGCGCGTGGCTGGGCAAATGGCTACTCAGAAAATGCATCAGGTGTTGAGGCTTGATAGGCGTAGAATCATCGTACGCTGCCTCGCCATTTAAGTACTCCAGCTGTTCGGGTAGCTTATTTGGGTCAATCTCATCTTCATTGTCAGCGCTGGCAGGAAGCCGGGAGTGGTCGGTCAAAGCTGTATTGGAGGCTTGAAATTGCTCAAGCGCATTGACAGTTTCTTTGAATATGGCACGTTTATTACCAAACACGTGCAACCTGGCCATGGGTGACTGCACAAAATTGTCTGCACAAGATTCAACGTGTATTAACTTGTTATTCAGTAGCGCCCGATCCCAGCCGGCTGTCGATGTTTCACCCAAACCAGTGCCAATAGCGATGATTTTGCCTACCTGCGGATTTTCCAGCGCTTTGCGGGAACTGGGATGGCCAGAGAAACCAAAAACACCCTTATAGCGCTTATTGTGTGCATTAACCCAACGCGCGCCACCAGGCGTGCTAATGATGTCTGCATCACATAGCTCCGCGAAACGCTCGATCTCAACAATGGCATCACCACAGCCGTGGCCCAGCATCAACACTAGTTTTTCACGGCGAGACACGCTGGCTAGCACATCTGCTTTGAATTGTGCCAGAGCCTGTGAGTCAACCGTCCAGGGTTCGCGCATTTGCGTGGCGATATTCATAAAGATTGGCTCAAAGGCGAGCGAGGTCTTCAGAATGTCTGTAGGGATACTGAGATGTACAGGACCGCGAGGCTGCTGAAACGCTTTTGCAATTGCAGTGATCAGCTTGCCTTCCAACTGATCCGGGTGGGTCACCATGGAGTTGTAGCGGGTGCAGTGGTCAAACATACCAACTACATTCACGGCATCAGGCGTAGATTCCTGAAACGCTGAACGCCCGAAACTGGGCAGAGCACTTTGCGGAGTGATCACAAGCATCGGCGTGAACTCAGCATAAGCCGATGCCACTCCAGTAATCAAATTGGTGGCGCCTGGCCCCGTAGTGGCACAACACACACCCATTTTGCCCGATTCCCGATAATAACCTTCGGCCATAAATGCCGCACCGGTTTCATGTCGGGCAAACACCGCTTGCGGACCATATAACAGCGTGTCGCGTTTACGCGATTGCGCGCGGTCGCCTACGCTCGTGTCAAGCATGCCACCTTTCCGACGCCGCCTGGCGATCGCATTATAGAAAGGCTCAATGGCGCCGCCTTGAATACCGAACACGTATTCCACGCCCACTTGCGCAAGATAATCAACAATCAGGTCCGAATACGTATACAACTCTTCGGCTTCATTATTGTGGCGGGATGCGTTTAACAGGGCTTTTTGCGCTGTCTTTACATTTCCGGTCATTTAGGCGACTTCTCTCAAGTAAAGCGATAATGATCTGATCTTTGGACAGCGTCTATCTGAGCACTAAAGGATCATGTCGCAATGATGTTATCGTCGATTTGTTCAAAAATCCATCACATTCTAGGCTAGGCGGACAAATGGGGAAGAAACACACCTATCGTTTCCACTATGCCGGCGGATGCAACTGCGCAACTAATGTGCAATCCACACAGATGGTAATTTAAAGCTTGAGAGATGTCACCTAAGTTTTTGATAAATAAACGTAAATTGCTCGACAGATAATCAAATATGCCGTTTATCACCTGACCACTGACGGTCTAATTAAGCGGCGAATAAATCTTGAACGCCAAAATATTGTCTAAGCTTAAGAGATAAATAAAGTAGCGCGTCGACTTTCTGCTGAACAGTTGCTGCGCGTCGCCAATGGATAGCGTTTGAGCCGAACTTTAAGGCCCGGAATACAGCGAGTACGTCACTTAGGTGGTGTAGTGGCTTGTGCCGTAATGCTAATAGTTTTGCTGCTACCTGCATCCGTGCTGGCGGCTACTCGTGTTGCGATTCTCATTCCGCAAACGCCGTCCAAAGCTCAGGCAATTTATGAAGAAATATACTCTGGTGTGATGTTGGCTGCTAACGCAGAACTGATACGCTTCAACGTCAGTGCTGACACCACCGCCGAGCAAGTGAAACAGTGGCTGCACGAACACAAACCATCTGCAGTAATCACTATCAGCAAAACGCCTTACGAATACGCCAGCAGTTCGGGGCTGAACGTGCCGCTGATTGTTGGTGGATTGGGGTCTACTCCCAATGGCGTGTCCGGCGTATCTCTAGCGGGTGATCCTGCCGAGTTTTTTGCGAATGCAAAACAAATCGCCCCGACCGTAGAGCGGGTGTATCTGGTCTACAACGAAAGCATGAACGGCTGGTGGCTTGACGATGCGCACAAAAGTGCTGAGCAAAACGGTCTTGAGTTGGTTGCACTTGAAGCCGCGTCGGTTCGTAAAGGCGCCAAGATCTACAAGAAAATGCTCAAGGATGCGCGCAAAGACAAAGACGCCGTCTGGATTCCATTGGTCACTGTTGTACCCTCGAAAACTGTATTGCCAATGGTACTTCGAAAAGCGTGGGACAAACATCTTGTGGTTTTTACCAACAGTCCGATCCACGCAAAGCAAGGCGCCCTGTTCTCGCTGTACCCAGATAACGCAGCGATGGGGGCGCAGTTGATGGAACTGGCGCTAGAGCGGGCAGAGGCCGATAACACTGAACCTCGCGTTGTCATGGCGAGAAACATGAAGCGCGCTTTCAATTGGCGTACAGCGTCTCACCTTGGACTCAAATACACTCTGGACGAGGAGGCTGGCTTTGACAGAATCTACCCAGTTCAATAGCGCACAAGCAAGCCTTCGCTTACCATCAAACCAGCAGAAACGTGTTAGTTTTCGCCAGCAATTGTTTTCCATCTTCGCTGGATTTGGTCTGATGATCGCGGTGGCAGCTGCACTTGCCTACGCCTATTCCACTACCCAATACCTGCGTGAGCTATACGTTGGCCAAGCCCTTCAAGCTACTGAGAATTTCGCAGGTTTAAGCGAACTCGCCTTGTTGTACGAAAGTGGTGACAATGCCGTAGGCGCCGCATCCGCAACCTTGTCTTTTCCGTCCATAAAATTCGTATCTGTTATCACTGCTGACGGCACGGTATTACTCGAACAAGGCAACTGGAATGGCAAGAAATTTCCATTCAATGGCAAGCACCCAGAGCAGAAAGAGGCGGAACTGCTGGGTACGCAAAGCGAGGCATGGCATTTCTGGGCGCCCGTTTACACGCTCACAGAAGAAAACACCTCCTTGGGTGCTACCGGGTCTGCGGAAAAAGAATATCTTGGTTACGTGTATGTTGTTGAAGATCAGCGCGAGTTTATAGCAGCTGAGTATGAAATTTTTCGCAAAAATATATTGATTGGCTTGCTTGGCGGGCTCGTCTTCATTCTAATACTGCATCTGCTACTTAATCGCTTGTTGGCACCGATGAACAGGTTGGTAAAAGTAATGGAAAAAACGCGCGCGGGCGATACAACGGTTCGCGCATTACCAAAAGGACCAGCGGAAATCGTCGATATGGCGGAAGTGTACAATAAGGTCATGGACAATCTCGCTGATCGCGACGCCAAATTATTGCGTCATACCGAAATTCTTGAATCGGAAGTTAGCCTGCGCACGCAAGAACTGGTGCAAGCTCGCGACCAGGCAATTGACGCAAGTCGACACAAGTCTGAGTTTCTTGCCAACATGAGCCACGAACTGCGCACGCCATTGCAAGCGATATTGGGGTATTCAGATATAGTGCGGGAAGGTCTGGAAGATGAGTGCATGGACGACTTCGTTGAAGACATAGAACGAATTACCCATAACGCCTCTCACCTGCTGACACTGATTAACAGCATACTCGACTTGTCGAAAATCGAAGCCGGGCGAATGGATCTGAAAATCAGCCCGGTGTGTGTTGCCAAGGTTGTAAAACGGGCCAGTGATACGCTGCAGCCTTTAATGCAACAAAATCAAAACGAATTAAAAATTGATGTTGACGAAGACGAACTTAAAATCGGCATTGATGAAACCAAACTGCTGCAAGTATTGCTAAACCTCGCAAGCAACGCGGGCAAGTTCACCAAGAACGGAGTGGTTTCTATTCGTGTGCGCCACGCAACTGACAGTCTGCAAATCGACGTGGAAGATACCGGCATTGGCATGGATAAAGAGCATCTCAATCTGATTTTTGATCCGTTCAGGCAGATTGACGGCAGTACAACACGTGAGTTTGAAGGAACAGGTCTCGGCCTTTCGATTACGCGCCGCTTCTGCGAAGTAATGGGTGGGCATATCAGTGTGACCAGTGAACCAGACAAAGGGTCATGCTTCAGCGTGAACTTCCCTTTGCCCATCACTGGCCAGGCCGACTCTGCGATTGACCCTACCGTCTAGTCCAGAGAACCTGGCTTCAGCAGAGTTCTCAGCCAATTAAGCCAGCCGTTATCTTTTAACACCATATGATCAATGCGGTCATATTCTTCTGCAAGACGCTCAGGGTCCGCAAAAAACTCTTCGCGAGTTCGCATAGTGCGGCTCGTATCAAGTTGCTTAACCACTACCGCCGGATTTCCTGCAACCACAACATTAGGGGGTATATCGCGAGTCACGACCGCTCTTGCAGCAACAATACTGTTGTCACCAATGGTCACACCTTTTAGCACAGTAGAATGATCGCCCAACCAAACATTGCGACCGATGTTAACCGGTGTCTTTGTTGCTGGGCGCTCAACGCGGTCGTACAAACCATGCCAGTCGGAATCGGTGATATAGACACCATTGGCAATCAGGCAGCTGTCGCCAATGGTGATGTGCTCGCACGCACTGATGCGTACCCCAGGCGCCAACAGCACCGAATGACCTATAGTCACGCCACCGCCATCGGGTTCATGCCCCCATACCCCGATGGTGGTGGGGCTGGCAGGCTCAGCAATGATTGTGACCGAATCACCAATACGAATATTGGGACCGTTAACCTTGATATGCCAAGGCTTCATCATCGTTGGATACACGCCCAGAGCATCTAGCTGTGGGCGAATAAAGTGTTCAACATACCAATTGCGAAATCGCAGATAGGTCTTTTTGAGAAGATAAGGTCGTCGGTCCTGGCGCATGACGGCCGATTATACATGCACAATCGCTTTGCAACATTGAACGATCAAGAGAGGCTGCCGAATATTCAGCTTTGCGGTAAACTGAGCGGCCAGCAGCGAATTTTGGAGGCCCGATCATGTCCAACCAAGCTCACAATGCAATTTCGTCGCGAGAAATATCAGACCCGATCTGGCGTTTAATCTGCGAAGAAACACGACTGAACGCCAATCAAGAGCCGATTTTGGCCAGTTTTCTGCACGCTACTATTTTGAATCATGACAGTCTTGAAGCGGCTCTCAGCTTTCACCTGGCGAACAAATTGCACAGCAGCACAGCGTCGGCATTGTTGTTACGAGAAGTGATCGAGCAAGCGCTTGATTCGGACGAATCAATCGGCATTGCCCTGCGAGCCGATCTACATGCATTTGCTGAGCGCGATTCTGCCTGCACGCAGATGAGTACACCATTTCTTTTTTACTCCGGCTTTCAGGCGCTGCAGGCGTACCGCATAGCACATTGGCTGTGGGGTCAAAAAAGAGAGTCGCTGGCACTGTATTTACAAAACCGCATCTCAATGGAGTTTGCGGTCGACATACATCCGGCCGCCGTTATTGGTCAGGGCATCATGCTTGACCATGCAACCGGAATAGTGATCGGCGAAACCGCCGTGGTTGGTGATAACGTATCTATTCTGCAAGGAGTGACACTTGGCGGCACAGGTAAAGTCAGCGGTGACCGACATCCAAAGGTAGGTGACTTTGTATTGTTAAGTGCTGGCGCAAAGGTACTAGGCAACATCAAGATTGGCGATTGTGCAAAAGTGGGTGCGGGAAGCGTAGTCTTGAAAGACGTTCCGGCAAATTGCACTGTTGCTGGCGTGCCTGCCGAAATTGTTGGGCGTTGCTGCAATCAACCTGCCCTTGAAATGGATCATGAGATAGAAAACGATTCTATCTAGCCCAGCAATGCGAGCGATTTACTCTTTTATCTATCGCTAGCTTTTACGTATCTCTAACTTTGGTGGTATTGAGGGGAGAGTTCGTGCACGGCGTCAATGAAGGCCTTCGCATTATCTGGTTCAATATCAGGTGTTATGCCATGGCCGAGATTAAACACATGGCCAGTACCATGACCATAGGATGCAAGAATACTGCCCACTTCCACGCGGATTCGCTCTGGGCTAGCACGTAATAAGGCTGGGTCCATATTACCTTGCAAGGCCACCTTTCCATCGACAGCTCGCCTGGCCGTACCGATGTCCATAGTCCAGTCTAATCCAACACAATCGCACTCTATTCCTGCAATTTCTGGCAGCCATAGCCCGCCATTTTTAGTAAACACAATCACCGGAACGTCTGACGCAGTATTCGCCTGCTTTACGCCTTTGACGATTTTCCGCATATACGCCAATGAAAATTCTTCATACGCTGTGGGGCTTAACACACCGCCCCAGGTATCGAAAATTTGCACGGCCTGGGCGCCGGCATCAATTTGCGCGTTGAGATAATTGATCACTGAATCTGCCAGTTTATCCAGCAGCAAATGCATTGCCTCCGGCTCACGAAACGCCAAAGTTTTTATCCGTGCAAAATCTTTGGTGCTGCCACCTTCAATCATGTAAGTCGCCAGAGTCCACGGACTACCAGAAAACCCAATAAGCGGTACTCGATTATTCAATTCTTTGCGAATCAGCTTCACTGCGTCAATCACATAAGGCAGATCTTTACTGGTCTGCAATACTTCAAGCTTTTCAATCGCAGCGGCTGTTCTGACAGGCTCTCGAAATTTAGGGCCTTCGCCTTCAGCGAAATACAAACCCAGACCCATAGCATCAGGAATAGTCAGTATGTCGGAAAACAAAATCGCTGCATCCAACTCAAAACGCTCAAGAGGTTGCAAGGTTACTTCACAGGCCAGCTCAGGATTGGCAAACAAATCCTGAATGCCACCCGCTTTTTGCCGAGTGGCACGATATTCCGGCAAATAACGGCCAGCCTGGCGCATCATCCAAACCGGTGTGTAATCAACTGGCTCGCGCCGCAGCGCACGCAAAAAAGTATCGTTAGACATCCAGATAATCCAGCATACCTTTGGCGGCTTCACGGCCTTCCCAAATAGCGGTCACCACCAAGTCAGAGCCTCGAACCATATCGCCGCCAGCGAATATTTTTGGGTTTTCTGTCTGGAAAGGAAATTCTGATTTTTCTGGCGCTAATACCCGACCACCATCGTCTGTAGACACCTGATATTCGGTAAACCAATCGGCCGGACTTGGGCGAAAACCAAACGCGATAATCACCGCATCAGCCGCCAGAATTTCTTCACTGCCAGGAATTGCTTCAGGCACTCTGCGGCCATTTTCGTCTGCTTCTCCAAGCTGCGTCTCAACGACTTTAACGCCTGTTGCTTTGCCACCTTTACCAACTATTTCTATAGGCTGACGATTAAACAGAAAACGAACACCTTCCTCTTTCGAGTTTTGCACCTCGCGACGCGAGCCTGGCATATTCTCTTCGTCTCTTCGGTATGCGCACACCACACTGTTGGCGCCCTGACGAATTGCAGTGCGGTTGCAGTCCATAGCCGTATCACCGCCGCCAAGTACTACAACGTTTTTTCCTTGCAGATCAATGAAGTCTTCTGCTGACTCTTCAAATCCCAGGTTCCGATTAACGCTTGCTATCAGGTAAGGCAAGGCTTCATGCACGCCCTCCAGCTCTTCACCGGCAAAACCACCCTTCATATAAGTATAAGTACCCATGCCGAGGAAAACGGCATCGTATTCATCATGCAGCTCGCTGAAGCTAACGTCCTTGCCCACTTCGGTATTCAGACGAAATTCAATGCCCATATCCTGAAATATTTCGCGGCGACGATTCATAACAAATTTTTCCAATTTGAATTCTGGAATACCGAATGTGAGCAAGCCACCAATTTCCGGGTATTTGTCGTATACAACTGCTTTCACACCCGCCCTGGTCAATACATCAGCGCAACCTAAGCCCGCCGGACCCGCACCGATGATAGCTACCTTTTTATCAACGGGTATCACGTCCGAAAGGTCAGGTCGCCAGCCCATTCGAAATGCTGTATCAGTAATATACTTTTCGGCCGAACCAATAGTAACGGCACCGAACCCGTCGTTAAGCGTACAAGCACCTTCACATAGACGATCTTGCGGACAAACACGACCGCATACTTCCGGCAATGTATTGGTTTGGTGGCACAGCTCAACCGCCTCCAAAATATTGCCTTCTGCAATCAGCTTCAGCCAATTCGGTATGTAATTGTGTACCGGGCATTTCCATTCACAATATGGATTGCCGCACTCCAGGCAGCGGTGCGACTGACTGCGAACCTGCGGTGGACGAAATGGTTCGTAAATTTCTACGTACTCAATTTTCCGAACATCAATCGGCTTTTTGTCTGGATCCAGTCTTGCGACTTCCAAAAATTGAAAATTATTATCAAGTCTATCTGTCATGATTACGCCGGCGCTGAGCGCACGTTATCCAATAGCGACTTCAAACTAGCCGCCTTCGGTTTGATTAGCCAAAACTTGCCAATGTAATGCTCAAAGTCTTCCAGTAGCTCTTTGCCCCAAGCGCTATCAGTTTCAGCCACAAACTTTTGCACCATCGCAAACAATTGCATTCGGTAGGGTTCGAACGTTTCCCCGGCAACACGACAAATTTCAACCAGTTCCCTGTTGTACTGATCAGGGAATGTGCGCTCTAGATCAAGCACGTAGGCAAAACCACCAGTCATACCAGCACCAAAATTGTAGCCTGTGCTACCTAACACCGTTATCACACCGCCCGTCATATATTCGCAGCAGTGGTCACCAGCGCCTTCTACCACCGCCATGGCGCCAGAGTTACGAACGCCAAAGCGCTCACCAGCACGACCGGCTGCAAACAACTGACCGCCGGTGGCACCGTATAGACAGGTGTTACCGATAATTGACGCCTCTTCACTGTTGAACACACTGTCTTTAGGTGGGTATAACACCAATTGACCGCCTGCCATGCCTTTGCCCACATAGTCATTCGCATCGCCTTCAAGGCGCATGCGCAGTCCTCCAGCATTCCAGACGCCAAAGCTCTGCCCGGCCGTACCGGTTAACTGCAAGTCGATTGGGTTGTCAGCCATACCGTGGTTGCCGTAGCGCCGCGCGATTTCTCCAGACAAGCGCGCACCGATCGAACGGTCACAGTTGGTGACTTCGAACTGGTATTTGCCACCAGTTTTGCTTTCAATCGCAGGTAGGCAGGTTGCCACCATGGTTTGTGCAAGTAGTGCCTTGTCATAAGGCGTATTTGATTTCGCGGTACAGAACTGGGACTTGTCACTGTCAATGTGATCGTTATACAACAATGGCTCAAGATTTATATTGCGCTGCTTGGGCGTTTTGCCTTCAATACGCTCCAGCAAATCGGTGCGCCCGATCAGGTCTTCCATTTTACGCACACCCAATGACGCCATGATTTCACGGGTTTCCATTGCAACAAACTGGAAGAAGTTCATCACCATATCGACAGTGCCAATAAAGTGTTCGTCACGTAGCGTATCGTTTTGAGTGGCAACACCGGTCGCACAATTATTGAGGTGGCAAATACGCAAATATTTGCAGCCCATCGCCACCATAGGTGTAGTGCCGAAACCAAAACTTTCCGCACCCAAAATAGCCGCCTTAACCACGTCCAGGCCGGTTTTCAAACCGCCGTCAGTTTGTACACGCACTTTGTCGCGAAGGTCATTGCTGCGCAAAGCTTGATGGGTTTCACTCAAGCCAAGTTCCCACGGAGAACCCGCATAGCGAATAGAGGTTAACGGACTTGCCGCTGTTCCGCCGTCATAACCAGAAATAGTGATTAGATCAGCATAAGCCTTAGCAACACCCGCGGCGATCGTACCAACACCTGGCTCCGACACCAGCTTCACTGACACCAGTGCATCCGGATTTACTTGCTTCAGATCGAAGATAAGTTGAGCCAAATCTTCGATTGAATAAATATCGTGATGGGGTGGTGGGGAAATCAACGTTACACCGGGCACTGAAAACCGCAACCTGGCAATCAGGCTGTTGACCTTGCCACCTGGAAGCTGACCACCTTCACCAGGCTTGGCACCCTGCGCGATTTTTATCTGCAATACTTCGGCGTTGACCAGATAGTGCGGGGTAACGCCAAAGCGACCCGACGCAATCTGTTTAATCTTGGAATTGCGTTCAGTGCCGTAGCGTGCGGGGTCCTCACCACCTTCACCAGAGTTAGAACGCCCACCCAAACGGTTCATTGCAGTCGCAAGCGACTCATGCGCCTCAGGAGATAAAGCACCCAGTGACATACCCGCACTGTCAAAACGCAGCAAAATATTCTCTACCGACTCAACCCGGTCGACAGGAATTGCATTCTCAGCTGGCTTCAACGCTAACAAATCACGCAACATCGCATGCGGTCGGTCATTAACCAAACCGGCATAGTCTCTGTAAGTCGCGTAATCACCTGTTTTTACGGCCTGCTGTAGCGATGACACCACGTCAGGGTTAAACGCGTGATACTCAGCGTCATGCACGTATTTCAGCAAGCCTCCATGCTCTATGGGTTGCCGGAGCCGCCAGGCTGCTTTGCTCAAGGCACGAACATCAGCATCAAAATCGCTGAACTTCGCACCTTGAATACGGCTGGCGACGCCGCGAAAACAGGTATCGACTATTTCGTCATCCAACCCAACTGCTTCAAATAACTGTGCGCCGCGATAGGAAGCCATCGTGGATATGCCCATCTTCGACAGAATTTTTAGCAAGCCTTTGTTAATTCCACGACGATAGTTTTTAAAGGCGTCATCGGCGTCGCCCAGCAATTCACCGCTATCGACCAAATCGCTTAACAAGTTATACGCTAGATAGGGGTACACGGCAGTAGCGCCAAAACCCAGCAAAGTTGCGAAGTGATGAGAATCTCTGGCGCCGGCGGTTTCAACAATAATATTAGCGTCGCAACGCAGGCCTTTTTGGATCAGGTGGTGATGCACCGCACCTGTCGCCAGTAAACTGTGTACAGGCAAAGCATTGGCACTAACGCCACGATCCGACAGTACCAACAGCGTCTTGCCGTCGCGCGCTGCTTGTTCAGCCGCTGCACACACGTCACTGATGGCCTGCTGCAAGGATGTTTCTTCTGCATTGAACAATAAGCTGATTCTCGCCGCCTCGAAACCTTTTCGGTCCAGCGTCAGCAGACGATTAAACTTGGCCGGCGATAACAGCGGCGAACTCAGAATAACGCGGTTGGCGTGTTCAGGCGTTTCGGTAAATATGTTCAGCTCAGCGCCTATACACGTCTCTAACGACATCACCACCGTTTCCCGAAGTGGGTCTATTGGTGGATTAGTCACTTGCGCAAACTGCTGACGGAAATAATCAAACGGAGAGCGAATCTTCTCCGACATCACGGCCATTGGCGTGTCATCGCCCATCGAGCCGGTAGCTTCCTGGCCGGCTTCCGCCAGTGGCCGAATCACCTGATCCCGTTCTTCGAACGACACCTGGAACTGCTTCATATACACTTCCAGCTCGTCAGACGGCAAACCATCAAAGTGTTCTTTGTCCAGCGAACCGGCAATTCGGAGTGCATTTTCTCGAAGCCAGCGCCGATACGGATGCGCTTTCTTCAGCGTATTATCGATTTGGTCCGAAAACAGCAGCTCGCCTTTTTCGGTGTCGACAGCCAGTATTTCACCCGGCCCAACCCGGCCTTTTGCAACCACATCAGCCGGCGAATAGGAGTAAGTACCCACTTCCGACGCAACCGTTATGAAATCGTCTTTAGTAATGACGTATCTGGCAGGTCTCAAGCCGTTTCGATCCAACATGCACACCGCATAGCGACCGTCTGTGAGCACCAGGCCGGCAGGGCCATCCCAAGGTTCCATGTGCATTGAATTGTATTCGTAGAACGCTTTCATATCCGCGTCCATGGTTTCAACATTCTGCCAGGCTGGCGGAACCATGGTGCGCACTGCCCTGAATAGACTCATGCCACCGGTTAACAACACTTCCAGCATATTATCCATACTGGACGAATCTGAACCTGAACGATTTACCAGAGGCGTGATGCTCTGAATATCAGGCAGCAAGTCTGTCTCAAATTTGTTCGTGCGTGCTTCTGACCAATTCCGATTGCCACAGATCGTATTTATTTCACCATTGTGCGCAAGCAGACGGAACGGTTGTGCCAGTGGCCATTTGGGCAGCGTGTTGGTTGAG
Organism: Pseudomonadales bacterium; assembly: GCA_045105115.1. GTDB lineage: Bacteria > Pseudomonadota > Gammaproteobacteria > Pseudomonadales > JAUIET01 > JAUIET01. The sequence continues at coordinate 36,184 of JBGCDE010000070.1, forward strand.
AAACGCTGATGAAATACACAGATCGCAGTTTCCAAACGCGGGTCGCTGAGGTCAGCGTAAAACGTTGGCAGGTCTGCCGGCATCATCAGACCTTTGTAGGCAATAACATTGGTCGACATAGAGGCAATGTAAAAACCCTCATCGTCGACTGTCGCTTGCTCAATCTTTCGTCGTGCAGTGAACAGCAGATTGTTCAGCGCTTGCTTATCAAGATCTGGCCCATCAATAAAGACCTGTTCAATAAGCGGCAAACTCTGTAATGCAATTTCGCCACAGCACGATGGATCTGTTGGCACGCTACGCCATCCGGCAACCCTCAGGCCCAAGGCTTCACACTCAGCATTAACCGTACTTCTGGCTTTTGCGGCTAAGGTTTCGTCAGTATTGAGAAAACACATACCCACGCCAAACGCCGGGGCAAGCTCAGCATTAAATACTTCGCGCGCCACTGTACGCAGGAAAGCCTCTGGCAGCTGAAACAACAAACCACAGCCGTCTCCTGTTTTGCCGTCTGCAGCGATACCGCCGCGATGAGTCATGCAGGTCAACGATTCTACCGCTGTTTCAAGCAGACGATGGCTGGTGTGGCCCTTCATATGGGCGATCAAACCAAAACCGCAGTTGTCCCTGAACTCGCCAGGGTTGTACAGGCCTTCTCTCAAAGCATTACTCTGAAAATTTTTAAAAAACAATAACTTACTAGCTATTGCCACGTGATATTGCGCTGCCACAGCCACGCAAAAGGGGCGCTATTCTACACGCTAAGTGTTTTAGCGACAAATAGCCAGATTGTCCTGAAAGGACGCTTAGCGTGTGCGCGCGTCGCGTATTTCGGTTTGCACAGAGGAAAGGCTTCTTGGCCAGGGCTTCTGCCTGCGCAATTCGGCCGGCAGACGGCCTACCGCTTGCTGCGCAGCTTGTCGACTTTCGAAGTCTCCCAGCACCGCAACGTAAAGCTCTTTGCCGTTGCTATTTCTAGCATAATAACGAACACCCAAGCTTGCGTGCTTACGTGCAAAATCGCGCATTCCTGATTGTGACGTACTGGACAAGAGTTGCAGCGTGTAGCCAGCACCACTGCCGCGCAGCAGCTCACGCTCAAAGTTGCTCAAACCAAAAGCGCTTTCCGGCTCACTTTTTTCTATTACCTGAACTGGTTCTGGTTCTGGTTCTGGTTCTGGTTCTGGTTCTGGTTCTGGCTCTGGCTCCGGCTCTGGCTCTGGCTCTGGCTCTGGCTCTGGCTCTGGCTCAGTTTGTACATCAATTGAACTCGCTTCGTCATGTGCAGACTCAGCAATCGGGTCAACAAACTGGTCAATCGAATCTTCCTCCGGATCAACCGTATCACTTAGCAATCCATCCTCTACAGCGGCCTTGTCTTTAGTACTGGCCGGAGGGTTTGGTTGACTGTCCGTTTTTTTATCGCCATCCCAAAAGAC
>JBGCDE010000071.1:0-36258 GCA_045105115.1 Pseudomonadales bacterium
TACCGAGGCAATCGATCTGCAGCAGAAAATGCTAATGCCCGGCATCAATGACATGCATCAACACCCCGTCGAAGGGGGCGCAAAGGAATTGTTTGAATGCCAATTCCCCTTTACTGCTGGTCCGGACGAAATCGCCGCCGCGATAGCCGGCTGTGTTGCAGCGCAACCCGATGCCGAATGGATTCGCGGCGGCCAGTTCTCCAGCGATTTTTTCGTGCAGAACCCAATGGAGTCACCGCGTGAGTGGCTAGATAAAGTATCTGGCGATAAAGCGGTGGCGCTCATTGATGATGCTTATCACAACGCCTGGCTTAACAGCAAAGCGCTGGAGAAATTAGGCGTGACAAGCGAAAAAGATCTACCCAAAGGCGTTGAGATGCACAACGACCCAAGCGGCAAGCCCGATGGCTTTATGATCGAAGCATTTGGATTTGTAAAAGACAGATTGCACTGGACGCCTGAGCAATACGAACAATCAGCGGCGAAGGCGGTTGAACTGGCGCACAGCTTTGGCATTACCGGTTTGAAGGCAACAGCCATTGGTGATTACGAGCTAGCCGCGTTTAAGGCACTCGCAGATTCTGGCAACTTGTCTGCCCACGTTGCCGGCGCCATAGTCACACCCTACGGGCATCGCGAAAACGTACTGGATATTGACGAATTAAAAAGTAAACGAGAACAATACAAAGCGCCCAATTTCAACACCAACTTCGTCAAGATTTTTATGGACGGTGTTCCAACAGCCGCTCGCACAGCGGCTATGTTAGCGCCCTACACGCCAGCGGAGGAAGGTGGCGAGCAAACCAGTGGGCAGCTGCATATCTCGGCTGAAATGCTGGAAACCGATCTGGTTGCATTGGATGCGGCGGGCTTCACCGTAAAGATACATACTGCTGGTGATCGTTCCGTACAAGTTGCACTGGATGCAATTGAGAGCGCGCGCAAGAAGAACGGTGACAGCGGATTACGTCATGAGCTCGCACACGCAGGCTATGTGGGCGATGACGATATGAATCGTTTTGCCGAGCTGGGCGCAATTCCGGATTTCTCGCCCTACATCTGGTTTCCCTCTCCCATCATGGACTCCGTGTTGACAGCGGTTGGCGAGCGAGGAGAATTTTACTGGCCCACCAAATCACTGCTTGCCTCAGGCGCATTGGTTTCTGCAGGCTCAGACTGGCCGGCGGCCGTCCCAAGCATGAATCCCTGGCCCGGCATCGAAGCGATGGTGACCAGAGCAGATCCGTTCGCCAATGGAGAATCAACACTTTGGGCCGATGAGGCGGTACCGCTGCAAGACGCTCTGCATATATTCACCAGCAATGGTGCTAAAGCCTTGCTGATCGATGACAAAAGCGGTTCCGTAGCGCTAGGGAAATCAGCTGACTTTATCGTGCTGAATCAGGACTTGTTCAAAGTACCCGCCACACAAATCAGTGACACCCAAGTGCTGATGACGTATTTCGGTGGCGAAAAGGTGTATTCAAGGTAACTTCGGGAGAATGAAATGATGCGTCAGCTTGCACGTCTTTGCATCACTGTTGCGCTGCTCAGTGCATGCCAAACTGCACCTGTAACACCTACAGCAGACCTGATTATTCATAATGCCAAAGTCTATACGGTAGCAGAGCCCGAGTGGGCAGAAGCGATCGCGGTTAAAGGCGATAGAATTGTGTACGTTGGCAATTCAGAAGGTGCTAAGAGGCTCGCCGGCTCGTCCAGTCGACTCGTCGATTTGCAAGGCGGCTTGCTTATGCCCGGCATCAATGACGCGCATCTGCACCCGGTGTTTGGCGCAATGAAGGTGTTGTTTCAGTGTAACTTTCCGTTCTCAGCAACACTCGCTGAAGTACAAAACACGATTGCCGAATGCGCGCAACACACTGAACGTGAGTGGATTACCGGCGGCCAGTGGGACAGCGATTTTTTCCTGAACAATGAAGTGCCCTCACCGCGCGCCGCCCTGGACAAAGTGTCTCGCGACAAAGCCGTATTCCTGACCGCCGATTCAGGTCATGACGCATGGCTAAACAGCAAAGCGCTTGAAGTTAGCGGTATTACTCGTGATACCAAAGACCCCGAAGGCGGCACTATTGTGCGCGATGAAAACGGTGAACCCAACGGTTTGCTGCTGGAAAAAGCGAAGTATCTTGTTGAAGCCAAACTGCCCAAGCACAGCGATAAGGAGTATGTACTGGGTGCACGCGAGCTAATGAAAATCGCAAATGGGTTTGGCGTGACCGGCATGAAGGATGCTTCTGCCGAAGAGACAGATATACGTGCGCTCGCAGCTTTGGCAAGCGACAATTCATTGTCTGCGCACATGGCGATGGCCATCAATGTTGAAAAAGAAGATTGGACGGATGACGGTTTCAACCTCGAAAGAATAGCGAATCTGCGAGATCAATACGCCAGCGCTAACCTGGATAGTCGATTCGCAAAAATTTTCCTGGACGGTGTACCCACCTCATCTCGCACTGCAGCGATGCTAGCGGATTACTTACCGGCAAATGATGGTGAAGCTACCCATTCTGGCGATCTGCATTTCGACTTGTCGCAGCTCACTGAAATGCTCATTAAACTCGACAATGCCGGCTTTACCGTAAAGATACACACTGCAGGAGATGGTTCCGTGCGACTGGCGCTGGATGCCATCAAACAAACACGAAAGGCAAACGGCGAATCCGGCTTACAACATGAGCTTGCGCACGCAGGCTATATTGCCCCGGAAGATATCCCTCGTTTTAGTGCTCTGAATGCCGTGGCAGATTTCTCGCCCTACCTGTGGCATCCATCGCCCATCATCGATTCCATCATTGGCGCAGTTGGGCCTCGCGCGCTGGAATACTGGCCAACGCAGGACCTGTTAAACAGTGGCGCGGCTATTCTCGCGGGGTCAGACTGGCCGGCTGCTGTGGCCAGCATGAACCCCTGGTATGGCATTGAGGCGCTGGTGACACGCTCGGACCCGGCAGGCCAACATCAGGGTCAGCTGTGGGGTAAGCAAGGTGTGTCGCTGGAGCAGGCACTCAGAATCTACACATTAAACGGTGCGAAAGCACTGCGGATTGACCAGCAAAGCGGTTCCATTGAAGTGGGCAAACTCGCGGATTTTATCGTTCTACAGAATAATCTGTTTGAACAGGACCCCTCTGCCATTGGCGATACGGCGGTGATTAATACAGTGTTTGGCGGTAAAGTGGTATTTGCTACGGATGATGCGCCTCTCAAGCCCCTGAACAGCGATTGACCGCATGATTCGCTGTGTATAGAGTGTGAGTTCGCGAAGCTTATCTTATAAAAATATGAACAAAAGTGGTCAATTAGTCAGCACCACTGTTACTTCAAACTTTGAGCAATTCAATCAGGCTGTGGTCAACACATTTTGCCCGATGATTTGTGAACAAATTGGTGCTGAGCAGCCGTTTCAAGCCGAGCTATTGGATACCCGTCTTGATCGTATACACCTGAGCAGAATTAGCACGTCGCCACTGCGGGTACAGCGTCGTAAAGCGGATATTGCGCAAGTTGCCGGAGACTCTACCTATATTGTTAAATTTCAGATTGCTGGCGAAGGCCTGGTGCTGCATCGCGGTCACGAAGCGCATTTGCAGCAAGGTGATTTTGTGATGTGCACCACCAGCGAGCCCTATCAGCTGCGTTTTCCAAACCATTATCAACAGGCAACACTGGCCATTCCTCACACGGTGTTGAACACTATGTTCAAAATGCCTGAAGATTACCTAGGCATCAAGATGTGCGGGCAGTCACCCGTGCACGGATTGTTAAGCCAATTTATCAATTCGCTGATTGGTCGAATTGATCAGTTAGAACCGCAGATTGTGCAGCGCTTAGAGGCGAATATTCTCGACCTTCTGGTTACGTCGCTGCACTCTGAGTCGCGTCAGAAAAACGACAAGACACTTGATAGGCCGGCAAATCAGTTAGACGACATCAAACGTTTTATCAGTTTGAATCTAAGAGACTACCAGTTGTCAGTAGACCTTATCGCCAATGCCCACGGCATCAGCAAACGCTATTTACATTTGCTGTTCAAGCCAGAGGGTATCTCTGTGTCGCGCTATATTCAGAAGCAACGTCTGGCAGCCTGTCACAGGGCGTTGCTAAACGGTGACATGCAACATCTGTCGACCACAGAAATTGCCCTGGAGTTTGGTTTCGGTGACCTATCACATTTTTATCGCTGCTTTAAAGCGCAGTTTGATATCACACCGGGGCAATTACGAGATCAAATCAACCATTCTAATTGAATGCGCTTATGACCAATCAGCGCTTCACTAATAGCCAAGAATTTCATTGACCATAGTGGTCAACTGGGCCATCAACAACCATCAGGGGTGAAAAACATGCTGCAATTTAATATGACAATTAATGGTGAAGCGGCTCAATCTACCGAGTCTTTCGAGGTCATAGATCCTGCGACAGCTGCGCCGTTTGCCGAAGTACAGAAAGGTAATGCCGAGCATGTAAATCAGGCTATTGCGGCCGCAAAGCAAGCCTTTAAAAGCTGGAGCAAAACGTCTGATGAAGAACGTCAGGCGGCGTGTAATGCATTAGCCGGAAAACTTGAGGCAAATATGCCTGAGCTTATGGAGCTGGTCACAAAAGAAACTGGCAAGCCAATAGGCGGCTTAAATGGTATTGGTTCCGGTATGGAAGTGGGCGGTGCCGCGGCATGGGCACAATTCACAGCCGGCTTGGAAATTCCCGTGGATGTATTGCAAGACGACGATACAGCACGTGTTGAAGTGCATCGCAAACCCTTGGGCGTTATTGCTTCTATAACACCTTGGAATTGGCCACTATTAATCGCTATCTGGCATGTACTTCCCGGCATTCGAACCGGCAACACCATGGTGATAAAGCCCTCGCCTTATACGCCGGTTGCTACTTCCCGATTTGTTGAACTGGCGCAAGAGGTGCTACCACCGGGCGTACTCAATCTGGTACACGGAGAAGGTGAAGTTGGTGGCACCTTAACGTCGCACCCAGATGTTGCCAAGATTGTTTTCACCGGCTCCACACGTACCGGGCGCCGAATTATGGAATCCGCATCAGCCAGCCTGAAGCGAATAACACTTGAACTCGGCGGCAATGACGCAGGTATTGTGCTTCCTGACGTAAACGTGAAGGAAGTAGCACCCAAGCTGTTTGGTGCCATGTTCCATAACAATGGCCAAACCTGCGCAGCACTTAAGCGTTTATATGTACATGAATCTCAATACGATGAAATGGGTGCGGAGCTCGCCGCAATTGCCAAGAACATCAAAGTTGGCAATGGTCTGGAAGAAACAACCGAACTGGGTCCGATTCAAAACAAAGCGCAGTTGAATATTGTGCTCGATCTTGCCGACTCGGCACGTCAGGACGGTGGAGAGTTCCTCTCGGGCGGTAATCGCCTGGATGAGCCCGGTTACTTTTACGAGCCAACTATTGTTGCCGGATTGAGCGACGGTACCCGGTTGGTGGACGAAGAACCTTTTGGCCCGATTGTGCCGATCATCAAGTATTCTGATGTTGAGGACGTGATTGCCAGAGCAAACGCCAATTCTCAAGGCCTTGGTGGCTCAATCTGGTCCAACGACACCGATCAAGCCATAGAACTGGCTCAACGGCTGGAATGCGGCTCCGCGTGGGTCAACCAGCACGGAACTCTGGCACCAAACGTGCCATTTGGGGGTGTTAAGCAGTCCGGTGTCGGCGTAGAATTTGGAACCTACGGCTTGGAAGAGTACACCTCTATCCAGGCATTGAATGTCGCGAAGTAAATCGCATTAAACGTAGAACACCGCTAAAAAAGGCAGGAGAGCAACAATGCTAAGAAAAGCTGCAACGGGAATCATTGCGTGTGCAATCTCTTTGGGTGTAACAGGTGCAGACCTACCGCCCCCACTCGAGATTGAAGTAACCGGAAATGTAGAGTCCTTACCCGCAAGCTATCCAGAATCCTGGATGATGATTGATGAGGCCAGCTTCTTCAGCATGTACGGCGGCAAAGTCATTGTGATGGATGTGTTGGAAACCAACCCTGCCAAGCGCATTAAGGGCATGGTGCACAAAAACCTGCTGGGTAATTTCGGGCAACACAATAAGCGTTCTGAATTTTATGTACTGGAATCGTTCCATGAACGTGGCTGGCGTGGCAAAAAAACGGATGTGTTTGTTGTCTACGACCGAAGCACACTGAAAATAAAAAAGGAAATTGTGTGGCCAACCGATCGCATGCAGGTTTTGCCTGAACGGTATGCAATGACTGTGTCAGGTGATGGCGACTATGTGTACGCCGCTAACTTCAACCCAGCCGCATCGTTTTCGGTTGTACGCCTTGATGATCATGAGTTGCTCGACACTATTGGCACGCCAGGATGCGTTTTGACCTACCCGGTTGGAAAGCGCAGCGTTGCCTCACTGTGTAGTAATGGCGGTATGCTCACCACAGTAGTTAACAAAGATGGCAGCGTTAAATCTCAGGAACGAATGAAGCCTTTCTTCGATACTGATAAAACGCCAATTTTTGAAAGACCCGCCATCATCAATGGCCACGCTTATTTTCCAAGCTTCCATGGCCTAATGCACGATATCGATGTGAGCGGCGAAATCGCTGAGTACAATGGTTCCTGGAGCATGATCAGCGAAGAAGAAAAGGCAGCGAACTGGCGACCCAGTGGTCTGGGCCTGCTAGACAAAGACGATGCAGGCTTAATATACGTGATCATGCAGCCAGACGGTGCTGAGGGCACGCAGTCTCATGGCGGTATGCAAATCTGGGTGTTTGACCCCAAGAAAAAGAAACGCGTGAAGATTATTGAAGCGCCGAATCATGCCATTTCAGTCGCGGTTAGCCGCGGTAAGTCACCCAAGCTTGTGGTTACGAACGGCATGCTGGGGCTGGACGTGATTGATGCGAAATCAGGCGACATGATTCAGACCATTACTGACTTTGGCAACGTAACACCACTGCTGGTGCATAAGTCTTACTAATGAGCTTACTCGCAATTCTTGCTGACTCTGCGGCCGTCTTTTTGATGGTAGTGCTATTGCTTGCTGGTGTGCACAAGATAAGCCCTGCGAATCAAAATTATTATCGCGGTGTGCTGGAAGGGTATGGTTTGGCGTACCACTCGCAGCTTAACCTCATCAGCCTGGTGCTTGGCGTAGTCGAAGTGTTCACAGCACTTGCCATTTTGATTCCCGCATCCCGACCATTAGGCGCTGCCCTGGCAATTGCTTTGTTTACGATCTACTTTGCCGCCATGGCCGCACAACTACTGCAAGGCAAACGAGATCTTGATTGCGGGTGTGCGGGTCCTCTAGGCAGCTCAACAATAAGTGCTGCGCTGTTGCTACGTAATGCAGTATTGATTGCTCTCGCCACATTTTGCCTACTTGGGCCAGGCAGTCTTCTAATCCAAGCATCCACTGCCGCTTTAACACTACCATTCGCGCTGCTGGCTTTGATTGTGTATGCCTGCGCTGAACAACTAATCGCAAACAGTCAGAAATTGAAGCTGTTGCAAAACAGAGGGCACTGATGGAACCTTTATTAATTTCAAATATTTTGTTGTGGTTGGTTGTAGTGGCGATGGCCGTGGTCATTTTTGCCTTAACACGGCAAATCGGCATTTTGTATGAGCGCGTAGCCCCCGCTGGTGCCTTGGCTGTTAACCAGAACATTGAAGTTGGCCAAGATGCGCCGGCCATGTCGTTCCAAAGTATTTCTGCCGAGATGATTCAGATTGGTGGCGAAAGCCAGCAGAACAAATCACAACTTCTATTCTGGGCTTCACCGGATTGCCCGGTATGCAAAACACTGATGCCTACGCTTAAGTCGGTGGCGAAAGCAGAGTCTGACTGGATTCAACTGGTTATTGCTTCAGATGGCATGGAACTGGATCATAAGTCGTACATCAGTCAGTTCAGTCTGGAAGAATTTCCGTACATTATCTCTGAAGTGTTGGGTAAAAGTTATGGGGTAGCGAAACTGCCCTACGCGGTTGTTATTGATGAGGCCGGCAAGGTTGCTTCGATGGGGATCGTGAATTCAAGAGAGCATTTGGAAAGCCTGTTTGAAGCGAAGGAACGTAAGGTCGCTTCCATTCAGGATTATATGGCCGCACGCGAGCACTAGAACGCATACGTTTTATAACAGGTAAATACTATGAACATTCTCGACAAATTCATGGAAAAGTCATCGCGACATGTTGCCCAGCGCAGCTCGCGCCGCGGACTGTTACGCGGGCTGGGAACGGCGATGGTGGGTGCAGCAAGTATTCCATTGTTGCCAGTTGCGCGCGCGTCTGAGGGAGGTGCACAAGCCAGTGCACCGGTTGATACTGGCGACCCAACAACCTGCGACTACTGGCGTTATTGCGCAATTGACGGCTTTCTGTGCGAGTGTTGTGGCGGCACTTACAACAGTTGCCCGCCGGGCACTGAAATGTCAACACTGACCTGGATAGGTACCTGCACCAACCCCGATGATGGTCGCAACTACGTCATTTCCTATAACGATTGCTGTGGTGCCACGCAGTGCGCAAATTGCTTATGTCAGCGTGACGAACGTGATCGACCCGCGTATCGCGCAGACAAATCCAATGACATTAACTGGTGTCTTGGTTCCTCAAGCACAATTTATCACTGCTCAACAGCGATCGTTGTTGGGCTGGCTATTGACGACTGATGGCACGAGTGAAAAATTGCTTTTTGCTCATTGTTCTTCTGTTTCTGCCGCTGAATTTACAGGCTGAAGCAGAGCAAGATCGTGCGAAATTCAATTACCAGCTGTTTTGCCAGGGATGTCACGGGCCAACCGGTGCTGGCAGAAAAGGTGTACCCAGGATGCATTCGGAAATGGGCGTGTTTTTAAATTCCCAGGCGGGACGAGAGTATTTAGTTCAAGTACCCGGGGCCGCCAATGCACCGATAAGCGATGCTCAATTGGCGGATGTAATGAACTGGACGTTAAATCAATTTGCCGGCGAAAGTTTACCAGCGCAGTGGCGTAAATACACCGAACAGGAAGTCACTGAGTATCGTAAGCAGCCACTGCTTGAAGTACTAGAATATCGTAAGAAATTGCTCGCTGAACTCAGCAATCCATGAGGTAAATAATGAAAACACATTCTTTTTTATCAATAGTTTCTTGTCTCATGTTTGTGATCATGGGTTCGATTGCTCATGCAGATGACGGCAAAGCTCTGGCACAAACCTGTGTGGCTTGCCATGGTGCAAACGGCGTTTCGCCTTCTGCCATCTGGCCAAACCTTGCAGGTCAAAAACGCGACTACCTGATCAAGGAAATCACGGCGTTCCGTGACGGTGATCGCAACGAGCCAACGATGCAGCTATTCGTAAAAAACTTGAGTGACTCACAAATCACAGCCCTGGCTAATTACTATTCGACAATGGCCACACCCGGAAACCCAGCTGCCGAAGACATAAACCAGGCGGGCCTTAATGTGCGAGCAAATTGTATGTCTTGCCACGGTGTGGAAGGCAATACAGTTAACGACCTCTGGCCAAACCTCGCAGGCCAACAAGCACAGTACTTGTTAAAGCAGCTTCAAGCGTTTAAACAAGGCACGCGTCACTCACCCATCATGAACGTGATTGCAAACGAGCTGAACGAACAACAAATGAAAGATGTGGCTGAATATTACAGCCAGCTTGCTTATTGATTTCCACGCCACCCAGTCTTGCCTGATCGGCTAGCCAGCTACTGCTTTTTACTTCCGATTGCCGGTGTTCTTCTCGGTGACAAAATTGCGGCTGGCTGGCTTTGGGATTTGGCCAATGGCTTCGGATTCGCCGCGTTTGCCGGCCTGATCTATCTAAGCGTACAAGGCAAGCAACGCAAGTTGCAGCTCACCCACAAGTACTTCAGCTACACAGTAACGGCCTTACTGATGGCACATGTACTCATGCTATTGATCATGGATACAGTTGTTATCGAGTACTTGCTGCCCGGTGCACCTTTGTATATGTGGGCTGGTACTCTAGCGCTATTTCTAATGTTCTTCATTGTGTTAAGCGCGCTACCCAACACCCGCAATTTGAGCTTCAATGGCCTGGATAGCTTCAGAGCCTGGCATAAACCTCTCAGTTGGTTGCTGATCGCAACGGCTACTTACCATATTATCGGTAGCGGGCTCTACATTCGAACACCCGCACAGTGGCTAGCGGTAATACTGCTGCTCGCGCCTCTTTTGATTCCCGAAAAATACAATAGTCGCATCGGACTCAGAGCATATTCGCCTTTGAGCTTCCTTGGCATGGGTGTTGTTGCATCCGGCTTGCTTTCACTCGCATTGAATTGGCCGACACTGTGAAAAAAGCGGCCCTGTTTATTCTAGCGCTAATTATAATCGTAATAACGATCATGGTGTATCTGTCCAGCGACCATCACAGAGCTGCACAAGAAATTCAGTATCAACCACAGCTGGCGATGACCTTCGACCATCAAACACATCGCAAACAACAGTGTGTTGCCTGCCATCACAATTACATTGATAAATCCGGCCAGGGTTTATGCCTGGAATGTCATGTTACTACTGAAGGTTTGCGGCTTGAGCTTGAAGAACAATTTCATGGGTTATGTATGGGCTGCCATGAAGAGAAGCAAGCAGAAGGTGAAGGACATGGTCCAATCCGGGAATGTCTAGCTTGTCATACTGAAGACAAACTGCCTTAGACGTTGTTGTTTTAACCAGAACTATTCCTCAAAGACGCGTACCGCTTCAGTAACCGGTTCCCAATCCTCACCGTACAACCGCTTAAACATATAAGGTCGCATCACGGAGCCCTTTGCTGTTCCACCATTCCAAAGATCGTATTTTGGAACACTGTAGCGCTCAAAAAAAGCGTCTACTTTACGATCCAGCTCCCTAATAACTTCCTGCAGCTCTTGCTGCCCAATCAGGTTAGTATTCTGTTGTGGATCAGTCTGCATATCGTAAAGAGCATTGCCTCCAACTTGTGGAAGCCGCTTCCAATACGCATAGTGTTGGGTGCGTACTCCCCTACTTTCTTCTTGCTCGTAATACACGGTGTCGTCCCAGCTGGCATCATCACCGCGCATAACAGACACAAAGCTGCGACCGGGACTTTTTTCGAATTGCACATCGCTCACATGCAAATAGTCAAGCAATGTACCAGGGATGTCATATTGACCAATCAATCGCTCATTAACAGCACCGGCGCGTATTTTTCCTGGGTGCTTAACAATCAGCGGGATATTCAATGCTGCTTCATAAAGATTTGCAGGCGTGGTTACCGTAATGTGTTGCCACAAACCATGTTGCCCATAAAAGTTACCCTGATCAGAGGAAAACACCACCAAAGTGTTTTTGTGCATTCCCGCTTCTTTAAGCGCCTTCATAACTTTGCCAACACCGTCATCAACAATAGTATTTTGTGATGCAACATTCGCCAACGTTTCCGGGTCATTATTGTGCAATATGGATTGCTTATGCATGCCCTTAAGAAACGCTGGCACGTCAGGGTCAGACAATTGTTCGAGAATATTCGGGTTAACAGCTAATCGCGGAAAAGACTCAAATTTTGAATCCAGATAGCTCTGATAGTGGCGGTTCTTTGCCGGGCCCGTATTCGTTGGCGGGTTAAGATAGGGGCCATCAAAATTAAGCTGCAGATAAAACGGCTTCTTTTTATCATGCTGCGCAATATACTCAACCGCCTTATCTGCAAAGAAATCAACTATGTGTTGATCAGCCACAGTGTATTGCTGATTATTTTCAATCACTGTGTTGTTCCAAAAATCAACAGTGTGACCATCAGTAAACGTAACCCAGTGCTGGTAGCCGATTGATGCTTGCCACGGTTGACCCAAGTGCCACTTGCCAATCATCGCCGTTTGATAACCACGTTGCGAAAGCGTATAGGGTAACGTTCTGTACTCTGCCACCGCCGACCAATCCTTAGGCCAGTGTTTTAGTTCTTCGTCATCCAGCCAGTTGTGCACGCCGTGTTGTGAAGGCAGTAAACCTGTCATTAAAGTAGCGCGCGTTGGTGAACACATACCATTGACAGCAAACGCATTGGTGAAACGCATACCCTCTGCAGCAAGCTGATCTATGTGGGGCGTTCTGACGTCCTTATTGCCGTAACTTCCGATAATTGAAGCAGGTTGATTGTCAGTCAGGATAAATAGCAGGTTAAGCGGCTCTTTCGCGCTAGAGGCAGATGATGCAAAGATCAGGACAGTCAGAAAACATACTGCAGCGTTTCGCAAAGTGACCACCGTTTTCCTTAGCTTCATTTGCGTTCTATGCCCCAAGTATCTAATCACAGCGTCGATCAGTCGGTTCAGTGTTCAGAATTTCTTCAAGTAATACAGGCCGGTCTGTCATGATGGCATCAACACCGAGATCAATCATACGCAGCATTTCCTCACAGGTATTCACCGTCCATACCTGCACGGCTAAATTCACGGCGTGCGCATCAGCCACAAAGTCTGGCGTAACAACTTCGAGAAAAAAGTCGTCCGGTATTTGGCTGATCTGACTTGTATCCGGCGGCACCTGAAAAGCAACATGCTCTGGAACGTCCGGCATTGTTGCCGGCCCTAATGCGCCTAACACTATACCCGTGCCCTGATCTAGCGGAACCGAGGTATGCACACACGGTGCCACGGCCTTAAAATTATTGGCCGCTTCGTCCACGAAAGAAGCCGCAATCACATCATTGAAACGGCCGTAGCGCTGCAGCAAATCGGCAATTTGCTGTTCGTAATTACCACTGCCGTCCAGGTCGGGCTTCAGTTCCACATTAATCAAATAGGCCGCAAAACGCCGCAAAGCTTCTTCCAACGTAGGTATTCTGAAGTCTTCTGCGGAATAGCCGGGTGGCGGTGGCTTGTTGCCGGTAGCTATGCCTCTAAAAACATAATCCTCGGCCGGTCGATCTCTAGGTGTACCGACCCCAGGCACAAACCAGTACGCGGCATCCAGAGCTCGCAGTTCGTCCAGTGTTAAATCAACCACGTTACCGGTGCCATCCGTGGTTCGGTCAACGTCAAGATCGTGCAGTATCACCAGTTCATTGTCAGCGGTTTGATAAACATCCATTTCCAACACATCCGCACCCACTTTGGCCACTTCAGCATAGGCATACAAGGTGTTCTCTGGAAAATCGATCACTCCGCCGCGATGTGCGTAGTTCAGTGGATCGGCATCGATTACCCGCCAGCGGTTTGGTAGCGCTTTGACATAGGGCGAGTCACAGACGCTGTCGTCATTGGCGATTGTGCCAATCACAGTGCTGGCCGTCAGCTCGGCGTTGGCGCTGCTGCTAAGCAAAAGCTCAAACGTTTCCGCAGGCTCTTCATCGCTGTCGCCAATCAGTGCCACATCAATCCTTGCCTCGAGTGCGCCAGGCTCGATAGAGACTGCACCTTCAGTGGCTGAATAATCCTGGTTTTCGGTAGCAGACAGTGCATTAACTCGGTAGCTCAGGGTAACTGGCTGCGGTTGTGGCTCTGTCATCAACACTCTGAAACTCAGCGTGCTCATCTCGCCCAATGCGCCCTCCGGGCTTGCAGACGGCACAATAGTTACAGACGAAGGCGGAACATATTCCTGAAATTGTGGGTTGTTGGCATCATTGCAACCTGCAAGCCATGCACTGAGCGCAATACAAGCTAAAGGCATTGAAAGTCGGTTTCTCAACATTCGAGGTTCCATGAGTTCTTATGCTATTGCGCGTTATTTTACAGCAACCCTGGCGCGTAAAGTTTAAGTAAACTCGGTGAATTAGCGCGAACTGGCGTCAATAGCACATATAATTTCACTAACTTATTTGGAATCCAGCTGCATGCTGAACCTGTACTGGAAGATCTTTCTCGCTTTTTGGCTTAGTACGCTGCTAATGATTGGTGGCGCATTCTGGTTGTCCCAGTACATTCCGGTTAACAACCGCTTTGAACAAGGACCACCGCCCAGAGCCTTGGCCAGAGAAGCACGGCGAATGCTGATAAGTGGCGATATTGATGAATTTGAACGTTGGTCAAGTCAATTAAAGCAAAGACACCACGTGGAGTTTTTTCTGTTCAGTCACAACGGAATGCCTCTATTCGATACAAACCAGTCACCTTACTCCGCGGCTCAATGGCGTGAGTTTTTAGCTGCGTTGTCAAAAGCACGAGGCAACATGCTGCCCAAGGGCAGGCACATTTACGTAAGCCGAAGCGCCCACCACCGCGCATTTCACCGGACTGAAAATGATATTGCGCGATACGTGATGAAAGTGCCTGCGCCAAAAAGCGAATTTGAGCGCTTGTTTATTCGCAATGCCAGCATACGCGTAGGAATTTCGGTAGTGATTAGCGGCTTGCTCTGCTTGTTGTTAGCACGTTATTTCACAGTGCCTATTCGCAGGCTACGAACAGCCATGAACCAGGTCAGCGCAGGTGATTACGGCGTGCGTACAATGGCTGGCAATGACGCTGGCAATGACGAATTAAAGTTGCTTGCTGCAGACTTTGATCGCATGACAGAAAAGGTGCAAGACACGCTGGGAAATCAGGCGCGTCTGATCAAGGACGTGTCACATGAACTACGCTCGCCACTGGCCAGACTGCAGGCGGCGCTGGGATTGGCACAGCAAAAAACGGCCCATGAAAACAACAGCAAGGATATTAGCGCTGAGCTAAACCGTATTGAATCTGAAGTTCAGGCCATTGATGAACTCATTGAGCAAATACTAAGCTTACCGCAGCAAAACATCGTCTTAACAGATGCTGTCGACATCAAGGGTCTGCTAACACATTGCATTGAAAACTGCTCTGTCAGCGCTTCGAATAAAAACCTGCTTATTGATCTGGAAACCAAACTTGACGAGGCCGTTGTGGCAACTCGCGGCCGCCTACTGAATAGTGTTTTTGAGAACCTGCTGCAAAATGCTATTCGTTTTGCGCCGAAAAACAGTCGAATCAAGGTACAACTGACTGAAGAAAATCAGCAGTATCAAATTGCTGTTCAAGATCAGGGGCCGGGAGTTGACCCTCAACATCTGGAAAAACTGTTCACGCCTTTCTACAGAGCGTCTGAAGCGCGCGAACGCGACGCTGGAAGCCATAGCGGCGGCCATGGTTTAGGCCTCGCCATTGCTGAAAGAAATGTTCGCCTTCATAAAGGCCAGATCATCGCAGAAAATGTGACTCCGTCTGGCTTATGCGTACGCGTCAGCTTACCCGTTGACCGTGAAACACCTTTTCACGACCAATAGAACAAAGCCAGGGCTTGTGCTTGTCATTCTTCTTTAGAGGGTTGAGAATGCGCTGTTAGCAATGTTTCTCACTAATAAACCAAAATTCAGGAAACCAGGAAAACAGCATGCCATTAATTAACCGTGTAAAGACCTGTGCATTCATAATTTCGTTAAGTTTGACCGCAAGCCAGCTTCACGCAGAAGAATGCACACCCTCGA
Organism: Pseudomonadales bacterium; assembly: GCA_045105115.1. GTDB lineage: Bacteria > Pseudomonadota > Gammaproteobacteria > Pseudomonadales > JAUIET01 > JAUIET01. The sequence goes on from JBGCDE010000071.1 coordinate 15,466, forward strand.
AATGGGGCGCAGATGACCAAATTGGTTCTGCCAATATGGTTACGCCTGAAAACACGCTAAGAGCAGCGAAGCTGATCAAGAAAGGCGCAAGCCATCCTCTCGGGATTGTGATTGATCCGGATATGCCTGCCTTTTTGCCCAGGAAAATGATGCTGCAGGTGGTGCAGCCTAATCAACAGAATGGGCGTTCACTGCTACAAGATTTTGGTTGGGACGCTGTGTATAACGATGACCTTGCACAACTTTGGTGGGGAATAGGCCCTCAATTGGATGGTTTGGGCCACATGGGCGAGAGTGCTGAATACTATAACTGCAACAAAGCAACCGACATATCTCAAGTAACCGGGCTAACTCGGCTGGGAATTCATGGGGTCCCACCCATGGTGAGTCGTGGTGTACTGATCAATATGGCCAAGCACTTTGGTGTTGAATCAATGTCGGGTGGCCAGGGCATTTCCAGAAATGATCTGAAAGCTGCCATGAAGGCGCAAAAAATAAAGCTACGCGACGGCGACGTGATTCTTCTGCACACCGGTTGGACCGAAGCCAAGCTGGAAGCCGCACCACAGGAATGGGTGTCAACCGAACCAGGGCTTAATAATGACGCCGCTGTTTTTCTTGCCGAGCAAAACCCCATGGCTGTTGGCGCTGACACATGGGGACTGGAGGCCATTCCGCCGGCGCCTGGTGACAAGCAGTTTTATGGCCACGTCACTATGTTAAAGCATCACGGTATCTATATTCTGGAAACAATGAATACCGGCCGACTTGCCGAAGAAGGCGTCAGTGAGTTTATGTTTGTACTAGGACAAGCGCGCTTGAAAGGTGCTGTGCAAATGATGATAAACCCGGTTGCGATGTGGTGATTTACACCCTTCAAGAATCTTGAGAATGACTATGAAACGCTTTTTTCTGATGTGTATTTTATCGCTTGTAACGGCTGTTGCGATGGCACAGCAAGACGCTGCAGCAGGCTGGGAATTAAAAAAGGATAAAGACGGCATACAGGTGTACACGCGTGACGTGGAAGGTTCAAAGTTCAAACAAGTACGCAGCGTAATGCAAACCGATTTTCGCCTGCAAAGCGTTGTAGCGCTGATTCGAGATGGCAAGGCATGCCCTCGCTGGGCTGACCTATGTGAAGAATCGCGGGTTGTTAAAACAGTCAGTGAGACCGAGTTTTATGTCTACAATCTGAATGACATCCCCTGGCCGGTTAAAGATCGGGACGCTATCACTCACGTAACATGGGAACGCGACTCCGATACAGGCATGGTCACAATGACGGCCACCGCAACAGACTCTGATTTGGTACCAGTGACAAAGAAAGCCGTGCGACTAGAGAATGCAGTCACACAATGGATGATGCTACCCAAGCCCGATGGCTCGCTGGAAATCGCCAGCGAAGGTCATATAGACCCTGCCGGCCCAACACCTGCGTGGGTAACCAACCTGATGTTGATTGATTCACCCTTCAAAACCATGGAAAACCTGCGCAAGGAAATGGCAAATGACGCTTATGCCGACATAACATTCGAATTCCTTAGTGAGTAGAACCCAGCGGCAATGCGCACCCCTTGGTTTGGCCTATTAACGGCGCAGTTGCGCACCACCATGAATCAGCGGCAAATCCAGCGGACTAAGAATACCCGCCCTGCCCGCACATACCGCTGGTATCGCATTCACAATACGATTGGCCGCGGAGCAATTGCCGCCACCTGCCGGTCCGGGTTCAACCGGATCATGTCCGTGGAAGCTCACTATTAGCTCAGGGTTGCCTTTGATAATTGCCTGGTGGCACCCTTCCCCTTCTGCTGGATAAGGCCAGTCGGGAGCACACGACTGATCAATGCGCGTAATGTGCTCAACAACAATTCTGGACTTCCCTGCCACCATACCGCGCACTTCGAAACGAAAAGCGCCTTGAGTACCGGCCTCAAAATGCCCCATGCCATCAACGTCTACCGATTCTGTTAGCGGCAAGCGTTCAACATGGGTTTCTATCGAGTCTAATGGGTAATCAAGAGCCGCAGCAACGATTTCAACCATGGGCGCCCAAACAAGCTTCAACGAGCCGTCTTCCAGCATCTGCGGTAGCGTGTCCATGGGTTGGCCGAAACCAATCACATTGCGAACCACCTCGGGTTGGTCGTACAGTGCATAATTGAAAACCTCCTGCATTCGAATTTCTTCGATATCAGATACCACTCCGCTGAGCAGAACGGGAAGAATATCCATCGCCCAACCGGGATCAACACCGGACACAAATACGGAGCAATCGTTTTGCTCACAGACCATTTTCACTGGGTCTATAGCTTCTTTAATAGCGCCCTGACCATTCGGATAAAGTAATGGGTAGAAGGACGTAGACACCACATTCACTCCCGCATTCAAACAGGCAAGCAAATCCATAAAAGCCGCTTCACCACGCGTGTCGGCGCTGGCGGTGTAAACAAGCGCGTCGATATTCCCTGCAATTACACTTTGCCAATCATCAGTGGCAGTAACACCAAGTGGCTCTATGCCTGCAAGGGTTCCAGCGTCTTTCCCTATTTTTTCAGGGTTGGAAACAATGACAGCAACCAACTCCAGGTCGCGATGGGCTGCCACGGCCCTGATTGCCGGTCGGCCTACGTTTCCAGTTCCCCACACGGCTACGCGCTTGATCTCACTCATACTGATTCCTGCCTTATTATGATCTTTAAATTGACCACGGATGAATACGTTCCTTGCAGTGCAGTGTATCTTTCGCCAGCCCGCTTTCCCGTGACAACTTGGTTAATCGTAGTTTCAGGTGTGACACAACGCTGGCAATACCGCTCATGTGCGATGCAGCATAAAGTAGGTACAATCTAGCGATCACTCTCGATATAGTTGTATCTATGACACTTCTTAACAAAACCGGTTACGCACTGCGGGTAGCCTTGCTGTTGTGCCTATCCCCATTAGCATTGGCCGATGCTGGTAAAGACGCCGATATTACAAAACTCTTTTCAAAATTCAATATCGGCAGTCAACCGGGTGTCGCGGTTCTGGTTAAACATAACGATAAAGTCGTTTACGAACGAGGGTTTGGTTTCGCAGACATTACAGAGCGAAAACAAATTACACCAGAAACTCTGTTTCGATTGGCGTCTGTGTCCAAACAATTCACAGCGGCTGCGGTTCTCAAATTAAACGAGTTAGGTCGCTTATCGCTCGAAGACCCTGTGAGTAAACATCTCCCGGAATTAAGCCGCTACGCTGGGGTAACGATTCAACACTTGCTTAACCATACCGCCGGTTTGCCCGACTACTACGACCACTACACATTCGACCCCGGATCAATGCCTGCAAATAGCGACGCAGGTCTTGCTTTGCAGGAATTAGCCGACCCACAGTTTCAACCCGGCGAGCAGTTCGAATACAGCAATCCCGCCTATGAAATGCTTGCACTTTTGGTAGAACGAATCAGTGGCGCACCCTTCAGAGACTTTATGCGCAAGCAGGTATTTACGCCATCCGGTATGGCGACAGCAATGGTGTACGATCACACCCAACCCACGATTGAGCAACGGGCTCTTGGCTATTCACCCGATAGCGATGGGTACACCCTGAATGACTATGATTTGCTGAATGGCATCACAGGCTCTGGTGGTGTGTACGCAAGCCTGCGAGATTTTTCGGCGTGGATAGACGCACTGTACGGTCAACAGATACTTAAAGATTCAACGCTGAGCAGGGCCTGGCAGGCCACTGAGCTCAACAGCGGGCAACTTATAGACTATGGTTTGGGCTGGAGTGTAGACAGTTACCGCGGGTATAAACGTGTCAGCCACGGCGGCTCCTGGGTAGGCTTTAGAACTCACTTTGCATCGTTTCCCGAACAGCGCTTGAGCATCGTTGTACTGGCAAACCGAAGTGACATAGAGCCCGCAGACTATGTTGAGCAGATCGCCAACTTACAATTGCCCGAAAATGGTTTATACCAAGAACCGAAAACAACGCTGCGTTGGCAGAGGAATAGGCTCAAAGGCATCCCCAAAAGCGATATCTGGTGGACAGCAACAGGCAAAGACATGGCCTGGATGCACAAGAACCTACCGCAAATGTTTCCAACAGTTACTGTTCACCGTTCAGGGCCAGTCAGGCCTTTAGCACAGCAGCTATTACCAGAGATTGCGCAGCACCCCGTCAACACACCTGACGGAATGCTTGGGTTTGATGAGTTTCTGGAATCAGATCATTCAACCGCAATGGGTGTGGTTATTCTGCGCAAAGGCAAAGTCGTTTTTGAACGCTACCCAAGAATGCAGCCTTATGAAAAGCCCATCTACTGGTCGGTAGCTAAAATTCTGCCTGCCACCTTACTCCGTATTATGGAAGAACAAGGTGAGCTCGATGTTGATAAGCCAATTGAGCTTTACATCTCAGAGTTAGCGAACTCGGCGTTTGCCGGCACAACTGTTCGAAATGTGCTGGACATGGCCAGCGGTCTGGACTGCGAAGATGAGTATGAAGATCGCAACTCTTGCTACTACCAATATTCCGCCGCGATTGGTGATGGTTACCGTGACGAACAATCTGCCCAGAACCCTTACGAGTTCTTGAAAACGCTTAAGGTTTCGAGACACGCACCGCAAGGAAAAGTATTTTCTTATTCAGGTGTGAATACCTTCTTGCTGGGGTGGTTGGTTGAGGAACTGAGCGGTCAACCATTGCAAGACGTGTTAAGCCAACAAATCTGGTCGCACATTGGTGCTGAGGCCGACGCATCTTTCGTGGCATATCACTCAGGCATTCCACTAGCGCACGGCGGCTTTCTGGCTCGCCCTAGAGATCTTGCACGTTTGGGCTTGTTGTTTACGCCCAGCTATAAGACCGTCAGTGAAAAACCACTTATATCAGCGGAACATATAAGCTTCTTACAAACCCAAGGGCGCCCCAAGTTACTTGCAAAAGCAGGGCTTGCAGCCGATAACCCAGCGGGAATTCGCCACAATATTTATCAATGGGATCAGGTACACCAAAACGGCACACTGTACAAAGGCGGCTGGGCTGGACAAGGCTTAATCATAAACCCGGAGCATGATGTGGTGGCTGTGTTTGCCAGTTACTTTAAAGACGAAAACTACAGCGAAATGCCGCTGGAGCCAGTGGTTTTCGATGTGATCAACTCAGTATTTAAACTGAATGCTAAAGCCATCGAAGCAGACTGACACGGTCTAGCGGCTAGACGGCTTCCCAATTCGGTATCAGTAATTCCTCACCGCTCTCGGGGTCTGTCGCTTTTTCAAATATTGCACGCACACTTTGGCCAATGCTCACTTCGACCTGATCACTATTGACTATGTTGCCAATCGCGTTGCAACCAGGGGCATCAGTCAGCGAGATCACTGCTACGTTGTAAGGCACACGATCGGCCAACAAGGGGTGCACCGGATGTTGCACTTCAATTACGCTCTCTATGACACCCTCACCGGCAATGGCGCGAAACTCCAGGTCCGTACCCTGGCACTGAAAACAAACGTCTTCTGCCGGATAACGTGAGGAATTACATTGATTGCAAAACTGGACGTGCAACTGTCCACTGGTGAACCAGTCCTTATTATCTGGATCCAGCGCAGGAAGAAGAAAACCGTCACCTAAGTATCTATTTGTCATCACTAATCCCTTCCAAACAACACGGCACTGCCAGGCGCGTAACCAGGCCCGCCTACCGCAAACGATAAATCAACCTTTTCTACCTGGCAGGTAGAATCGCCACGCACCTGGCGCACCGCTTCGTTGACCATTTCAAAGCCATGAATGTAAGCCTCGCCGATATTGCCGCCGCTGGTATTAAACGGCAAGCGGGCATCAGGCCCTTCCAGTGCACCATCCGCTACGAAATCTTGCAACTCACCTGGCTCGCAATAACCGAGTTCGCATAGCGACATCATGACCGGACCAGTGAAATTTTCGTACATTTGCAAAACGTCTACGTCAGTTGCGCGTACGCCAGCACGCTGCCAAATCGCTTCACCAACCCCTTCATAAAACATACCTGGAAACCAGCGGCCCTGAAACGAATCAATGCCAATATTTGGACCAATCCCTTGCGCGGTGGCAAGAATGGGTACAGCTTCGCCTTTCAGGTCTTTTGCTCGCTCAGGGGTTGTGATGATGACAGCAGCCGCTCCGTCATTCTCCGGGCAGCAGTCATATAAGTGAAATGGCTCTACTATCCAGCGTGAGTCATGGTACTTCTCACGCGTGAGTGGGCTGCCATAGCGCACCGCACGCGGGTTTCGCTGAGCATTGGCATAACAGGCCATTGATATATCGCACAGCGCTTCCTGGGTGATACCGTGGTCGTGCATAAATCGTTTGGTCTGCAGGGCGCATTCCTGCGCTGGGGAAATCAGTCCGTAGGTATGCGTCCACGCGTGCGGACCTGCGGCATTGGTCATGCCTGAAAAATGGGTTCCAAAGCGCGAGAACTGACCTTGCGCCAACGCCCGAAAGGCGACCACGTAATTTGCATAGCCACCGCTAACAGCCGCGTCAGCACACTGGATCGCTGCCGCCGAATTGTTGCCGCCTCCCGCCCAAGGCGTCATCGCCCAACGCAGTTCTTTCATGCCCAGAGCTGTCGACAATCTCAATGGGTCATTGCGGTTGTCCATGTAGGACACGAGGCCATCAATTTCCGATAATTCAAGCCCAGCGTCTTCTGCGGCACGACTGATTGCCTTTACAGCCAGTTGAAATTCAGTCTCTTGCGCACCACCGCGCTTGTAATATTCTGACTCGCCGATACCAACGACTACTGCATCTCCGTTCATACGCTCTCCGCACAATTTGGGAAATCAAGTGACTATGATCCGAATAGTACTTGCCTAAGCATCGGGACCGGCTTCGAATCGAGTGTCGGTCAGCGAGACACGCCGTAAACCCATCCATGGGGGCTTGTGTTCGGGGTCCCTCCCTCACACAGTCTCGCTGACCGACACTCAATCCAAAGCCTCTGTGCCACAAACAGGCTTAAGCAAGCGCTATTCGAATATCATCACTTGATGTCTATGATCAATTCCTATTTTAGTGGAACCTGGTGCAAAAACTCATGACTGAATAGTCACCGTCTGGGAGGGCTACAAGTCAATGATTGGATCGGGACAATACTCTCTGCGCCGGCAACTGTGGCAATACTCGCCGAGATAGAGCTCATCTACCCAATTAATCAACTCTTTTAATGACTCAGGGTCGTCAAACAGAAAGCCCGCCTCAAAGTTCCGCTTGTCTTCATGCTTACTACCCAAGCCCGCACCGGTCAGATTGGGCGAACCCACAAACGCTTCGCGCCCGTCAATGATGACCGCTTTAGTGTGTACTCTCGGGCAAAGAATTCGTTCGAACAATTCATTGTTGATTAATGCATCGAATCGATCAAAATCTTGCCGAAACCGGGGGCCCGGCTCTTTCGCGTGTATAAGTCGGATCGCTACGCCGTCTTCAACCAGATCAGACAACAACTGTAATAAGGGCACAAAACCAGAACCGTACTCCACGTACATGTCTTTAATATCCGCGGTCACAATCCAAACGTAGTTCTTGGCATTTGGCAGCCGCTCCTGGATTACCTCCAGATAAATATCTCGATTAAGCAGCAGCTTGTGCATGTTGTCGCAACGCGAAGCGTGGGTGGCCAGACTTTCTTAAAAGCTGATTGATGTTTCCAAAGTATGCCAGCGCCCGTCACGTACTTGAGACAAGGTAGACTCACTCACACCCTGATGTTTATCCGGTCCAAACGACAGGGAATAACCAAATATATCTTGATAGTTGTCAATCGACTCCAAGGCCGTTATGAATGTATCAACCGTAAGATCACGCCCTGCTCTGCGCAAGGCTTCAACAATTACATCGGCGTTTCGATACGACTCCATCGCCACGTACTCTGGATCTCGACCATGACGCTCAACAAATCGATCCCACCATGCGGCGGCAGCTTCCGTAGAAGGATTATCACGATACATCATCGCCATGTGCACAAAAGCATAATAACCCTCGCCAGCACCACTCTCCTGATCGGCAACAACCTGGTTATAAGCCGCATTGCTGCCGACAAAAGAGGCGCCCTTCCAGCCCAGCTTACGAACAGCCTCTAACACCAATATAGTGTCTCGCACAACTGTACCCATCATAACCAAGTCACATTCGGCATCACGAAGTTTAATAATGGCCGCCGTAAACTCACTTTCGGTTGGTTTATGAGAACTGGTGACCTTGATGCCAATACCTAATTCCGCCGCTTGATCATTCGCAGCTTGCAAGGTTTCCTCACCATACTCGGTATCCTGATAGATGACGCAAACTGTCTTTGCGCCACGTTCACTGACGAAATATTTCATCGCCGCACGCATCTCATCGTAGTACATACCACGGGCATTAAACTTGAGTCGGTGAAACGGGTCTACCATGGTGCGCGCCCCGGTAATCGGGAACAGGTTCGGCACACCTTCCTTCAGTTGCTGGGTGAGTACGGCATTGGTCGTTGGCGTACCAAGTGCGATTGCCATCGCAAATATTTTGTCTCGGTGAATCAGCTTGTTTGCGGCCTGAATAGCCTTAGGCACCTGGTACTGCGTATCTTCAACCACATAGCGAATCTTACGACCGTGAATACCGCCTTCGGCATTTACTTCGTCAAAACGCATGCGCGCACCATTGATTCCATCAACACCTAATGTTGCAATTGGGCCTGATAAATCGGTATGCGAACCTAGCACAATTTCCGCATCACTGACTCCGCGTACGCTAGACGCTGCGGCATCGCCAGGCTCTCCGCTCTGACCACAGGCGCTGAGCAAGCTAGAAGTAGCAAGTAGCATTAGAATCATTTTTGATGTTCTTATAGCAGTCATAACACAATCCTTAGTACATGCTGTCGATCAGATCAGCGTATTTCACGTTCACCACTTTGCGCTTAAGCTTCATAGTGGGTGTCAATTCTTCATCCTCTGGGTCAAGCAGTTGGTCAATCAAACGAAATTTTTTGATAGTTTCTACACGTGCGAACTTACTGTTAACGCTTTCAATTTCTTCCCAGATCAAATCCTGCACTTCGCGAGTGTGACACAGGCTTGTGTAGTTGGTAAACGGCACGTTGGCGTCTTGCGCAAACTTGGTCACGTTCTCTTCGTCGATCATCACCAGGCAACTCAAGTAAGGACGTTTGTCCCCTACCACAACGGCATCGGATATATGCGCTGAGAATTTCAGGCGGTTTTCTATCTCGCTTGGCGTTATATTCTTGCCACCTGCCGTAATAATGATGTCTTTTAGCCGGTCAAGAATATAGATGTAGCCATCATCATCGATTCGGCCAACATCACCAGTGTGCAACCAGTCATCAATAATGGTGGCCGCTGTTTTTTCAACATTGTTCCAATACCCCTGAATGACGCCGGGGCCACGAATCAAAATTTCGCCTTCCTCAGAGAGCCGCACCTCTGTACCTGGCACCGCCCTACCAATACTGCCCACTCGAAAATCGTTTGCGAGATTTGCGGTGGCAAGGCCAGTACATTCCGTTTGGCCGTACACCTCATACATGGGTTTGCCCAAGGCCCAAAACCAATCAATCAGTTCGGGCGCAATGGGTGCCGCTGCTGTTGATAACCACCTGGCGTCATGAATCCCAAGATACTTACGACAGTTCTTCAACACCATATGGTGCGCAACAAATCCTTTGAGCTTAAGCCACAAAGGCGCATTTCTGTCGGATTGACGGTACTCGGCAAGTTCACTACCAATACGCAATGCCTGCTCGTAGCTCCATCGACCAAACGCTGTGGCATCTTTCAGTTTGATCGCAATGTTCGCAAATTGCTTTTCCCACACTCTGGGCACAGCAAAGTGAATGGAAGGCGACACTTCCTGTTGATCGTGATTAACTGTTTCCAGGCTCTCGACAATATTGACGACCGAACAACTCTCCATAGGCGAAAACGTATAGAACATGCGCCCGGCAATATGCGCTAATGGCAGGAAGCACAGCTGCTCATCCGTTGGCGTGATTTCGTAGATATCCTGCAGAACCTGAGTCATGTACACCATATTGCGGTGGCTGATCATCGCACCTTTAGGCGGCCCGGTGGTGCCAGAGGTGTACGTGAGTACCATCACATCATTCGGCTTTGCCGCGGCAATTTGCTCAGTCCAACACTCTGGGTGTTGGGCCGCATAATCACGACCCAAAGCCTGCAGAGCATCGAAACTAATGCATTGAGGGTCGTCTAGCGTTTGCAAACCCTCCATGTCGAAGATGATGATTTTTTTGAGTTCTGGTGTGCGTTCGCGCGCTTCCAGCACTTTATCCAGCTGCTCTTCGTCTTCCGCGAAGTAAAAACGCGTGTTACTGTCGTTGATCAAATACTCCACTTGCTCAGCAACGTCGGTGGGATACACACCATTGCAAATGCCGCCTGCACCGATAATGCCAAGGTCAGCGAACATCCATTCTTTATTAATCTCTGAGGCGATAGACACCACGTCGCCGCGCTGCAAACCCAGCGCAATCAAACCCAGTCCGGCCAACTTGGCATGCTCACCATAGTCAGACCAGGTGTATTCGTTCCATATACCAAAGTCTTTTTCTCGCAATGCAACTTTGTCGGGAAGATCGACCGCGCGCTTCCAGAACAAAGCGCTGATGGTATTGCAGCCGGCTACTTCAATGTTCACGGAATCAGTTGCCATCAGCGCCAGGTTTTCCGTTGTTTCCAGCGTCGCCCACCGCGAACCCCTTCGTCTTTCATGCCCAGATAGAACTCTTGAATATCAGTGGCTTGTTTTAGCCTCTCGGTAGTGTCTTCCATCACAATCCGACCGTTTTCCATCACGTATCCGTATTCGCTGATGTCCAACGCCACTTTTGCGTTTTGTTCGACTAGCAACACTGTAATTCCGCGCTCTTGATTCAAACGAGTGATAATTGATGCAATCTCGGCAACGTACTTCGGAGACAAACCAAGAGACGGTTCGTCCAATAGCATCAGGCGTGGTGCCAACATCAATGCCCGTCCAATCGCGAGCATTTGTTGTTGCCCACCACTCAGAAAGCCAGCGGCTTGTGCGCGTTTCTCTAGTAAAACAGGAAAGTAATCGTAAACCGCCTCAAGATCGCTTTTAACGCCCTTGTCTTTGCGGCTGTAAGCGCCCATCAGCAAATTTTCTTCAACATTCAGAAAAGGAAACACTTCGCGCCCTTCTGGCACATGTGCGATACCTCGTCTGGCGATTACGTCCGGGTCCAGATTAACGATTGGCTCGCCGTCCAGATCTACTGATCCTTTTTGCGGCTCCATGGCACCACTGATAGTTTTCAACACGGTGGTTTTGCCTGCACCGTTAGCGCCAAGCAAGGTCACAATCTGCCCGGCTCTAACCTCCAGACTCACTCCGCGTATGGCCATAATCGGGCCGTAGTAGGTTTCAATATTTTTGATGATCAGTGAGCCAGCCATTACATCAATCACCTAGGTACGCGCGTTGCACGTCTGGATGGTTTTGAATCTCTGCAGGCGTACCCACAGCTACAAATGCGCCATCGGCAATCGCTAGAACTCGGTCAGAAGAGCGCGATACCAGATTCATATCGTGCTCAACCATAATGATTGTCGCACCAAAGTCACGACTGATGTCTTCTATCCAGAAAGATACATCTTCGGTTTCTTCTGGATTAAGACCCGAGGAGGGTTCATCAAGTAACAACAATTTGGGTTGGATACACAAGGCGCGCGCCACCTCTACCATCTTGCGCACCCCATACGGCAGGCTACCAATTACCTGATTCCTGTGGCTCTGCAAGTCCAATAAATCGATAACGTCTTCTACTGTGCGTCTGAATTCAAGTTCTTGATCGCGTACCGAAGGCAAAAACAAAAGCTCACTGAGTAAATTGCTTCGCCTATGAACATGCCGACCAATCAACATATTGTTTAGTACGGTTTCGTGTTCGAACAATTCAGTGTTCTGGAAAGTACGCGCAATACCCAAGGAGGCGATCCGGTGCGCGGGCTGCGAGATAATACTTTCACCCGCAAACATTATGTCGCCGGAATCGGCGTTGTATAAGCGGCTGATCAAGTTGAAAATACTGGTTTTACCCGCGCCATTCGGGCCAATTATGCTGAACACCTCTCCTTGCTCTACATCAAAGCTGACATCTCGCACAGCGTGTACGCCGCCAAAACTAAGCGCCAGTTTCTGAGCACTCAACAATACACTCACCGCAAACGCTCCGTTCGCAAATACGATTTCTGACGCTTGTGGGTTGCCTTTCGATACAGCGGGAATTCATCAAAGTACTGTTTTATCTTCAGCCAGCGACCATAGATTCCCAAGGGTTCGAAAATAAGAAACAGCACCAGTATCAAGCCGAACAAACCAGGCTCAAGACCGGGAAGCTGACCGATTGCGGCCGGTAGCGTATCGCGCATAATGGCTATGAATTGCGGCAACACAACAATGAATATGGCGCCATAGAACACGCCATGCATCGAACCCAGACCGCCAACAACAACCATCAGTAAAAGCTGTATCGAGGTCAACATAGTAAATGCGTCAGGCGCCAGATACCCTAACTTATGCGCAAACAGCGCTCCTGCAATGCCCGTAAATCCAGCGGAAACTGCAAATGCAATGGTTTTTGTCCGAGCCAGATTGATACCCATGCTTTGCGCTGATATCTCGGAATCTCTGATCGCCACCATCGACCTGCCGGTTGGGCTACGCAGCAAGTTAAGCGCGGCTAACAGACACAGCACCACAGTAGCAAGACACAGATAGTAAAATGGCACTCCGCGGCTAAGATCGAAGCCCAGTAACAGGGCATCCGGTACTACCTGACCGCGAAAGCCTCCGGTCACAGACTCCCAATGCGCAATAATCTGCTCAACAATATGCGCGAAAGCCAGAGTTGCGATCGCCAGGTAAATGCCTGTCATGCGCAGGGTTGGCCTACCCACCATTGCGCCAGCTGACGCGCTAATCAAGCCCGCCAGCAACATTGATAATGGCAGCGGCAAGCCCTTGGCAATAAACCACGAGTGCGCGTAAGCACCAATGGCCAGGAAAGCAGCATGGCCAAGGCTTACTAACCCGGTGTGGCCAACCAGCAACATCAAGCCGATACCGGCAATGGCATAGATATAAACCAGCGATAATTCGCCAAGGTAAAAAGTATCGAGGAACAGCGGCGCAACAATTACCAGCAATGCAAGCAAACCAAACCAGAAGCGCTGGCCATTGTGTTTGAACACATCAATGTCTTGCTGGTATCGGGTTTTGAGAATGAATCGCATGGTCTGCTTAAAACCCTACACTTTCTTCTGCTGTATGCTGGCAAACAAACCTTGCGGCCTGACCAGCAACATCACTAATAACATTACGTAGGCCGTGGTGGCGGCAATACCTGGTGGCAGATACAAATTGGCGAACTGTTCGGCTATTCCAACAATCAGGCCGCCCAGTATCGCCCCCGGTAAACTGCCAAACCCTCCAACAATGGCGGCGCAAAATGCTTTGATTCCGATAAAACCCATTACCGGTTCCAGTAGCGAGACCGGAGCGACTAATATACCGGCAACAGCCGCGAGTGACGCCGACAGCGCCCACACGAGTGAATAGATTCGTTTAACTGGAATGCCCACGTAATAGGCCGCGAGCTGATTTTGCGAAGCGGCCTGCATGGCGATGCCAAGCCGGGTGAATTTGAAAAACAAATAGAAAGTGACGCAAAGAACCAGCGTGCCGACGATGATCGCAAGGTTTTCGTAACCTACCGATAAGCCGGATACTCTGGCGACGCTGCCCGTAAAAGGATTAGACAATGTTTTGGTTTCTGTTCCCCATACGGCACCCGCTAGTGCGCGCAATATGAAGCCTAAGCCAATGGTGATCATCAACACCGCAAAGGGTGGCTCACCAATCATTGGGCGCAACACACCGCGCTCTATGATCACACCGATAATAGCCATGCTAATAACGGTGGCAATAAAACCAGGGATATAACTCATGCCGAGAATATTAATGAAGGTATAGGCGAGATAGGCGCCGAGCATCATTAGCTCACCCTGCGCGAAATTCACCATTTCGGTGGCTTTGTAGATCAACACGAAGCCCATGGCTATCAAGCCATAGACACAGCCTTGAGACACGCCACTGATGAGTATTTGTAGAACTTCCATCGTATTACTTTGCTTATTGTTGCGGCCTGTCCGAATACAGACTAGTGCTTTCAGTGTGTCTCAGCCTAGAACATGGTGATGGACCACTTGCAGACATTATACCCACTGCAACTCTAACTGGCTAAGTTGCACCGGCTTTTTAAATGGCGCAGACGGTATTCAACATTCACTCCGCCGACAACACACTCATATCACCCTTAAGCATCGCCCATTGCACATCGCGTCGAATAATCCGCCAACCCGCGTCCTCACGCTGCCAGCGGTCAATATACTCGCCATTACTGTCAAAATAGAGGTCTGATTTGTCGCCAGCCCCTTGATGTCGGGCTTGCACATAACTGCGTGTTACAGCCTCTTTTGCACCCAGTTCCAGCTGGATACTACCCAGCAAATGCTGTGAGGGTCCACAAGGGTCCAGATAGGTTTTGAAATTACGGGTGAGCTCATCAATGCCTTCCTGTTCCTGACCATCACCGTAGTTAAAGCTGATGTTGGTAGAAAATATTTCAGAAACATCTTGCCAGCGGCGGCCGTCAAGAATACGTGCAAATTCGCCTAGTTTATTGAGAATCTCACGCTCGTCAGCGTTTGAACTGGCCATTGCATGGGCCTTATTTTGTTGGAGACAAGGATAGGAGTATACCTGAGCTAGCAAACACTGAAACTGCAAGGACGTTCGTACCGGCCTGCACGACAATCTGTTGCCGATAGTGAACGTTTTTGCCTTATAATTTGCGCATTACAAGCTCTTGGTGGTTTCACATGTCTAAGTCATTTGAAGACGATATTGCAGCAATAAAAGAAAACGTAGCGGCGGGATTTGAAGACGTTGAGGCTGAACGTCTGCATCGTAAGCAACGTCTGGCTGCTGGATTGCGCACAATGGGTCGGCTTCACCTTGCGGAAGGTGTGGCGGGTCATGTCACTGTAAGAGATCCTGAATTTCCAGATCGCTTTTGGGTCAATCCGTTTGGGCATAACTTTAAACTGATGACCGTCAGTGATCTGATCTGCGTTGATCACACGGGCGAAGTAGTCATCGGCGACCGTCCGGTCAACGCAGCCGCATTTGCCATTCACAGCGAACTGCACAAAGCGCGGCCAGATGTAGTGGCAGCAGCGCACTCGCATTCCATGTACGGACGAACATTCTCCACACTGGGCAAACCCTTAAAGATGATTTCGCAAGATGCCACTATGTTCTACAACGACGTGGCACTGTGCGACGAAGGCAGTGGTGCTGTAGTGGCCAGTACAGACGTCTCCAAAAAAATGGGCGAAGCTTTAGGCCAGAAGAAGGCATTGATTCACCAGAACCACGGTTTGATCACAACCGGTGGTTCAGTAGACGCCGCCGTTTGGTGGTTTATCGCGCTTGAGCGAATTTGCCAAAGCCAGTTACTGGCTGAATCATCGGGTGACCCGGTCGAAATTCCAACGCATCTGTGCGAGGAAGGCTTTGAAGTACAAGGTCACGACTTGGCAGGTTGGTTTCAGTTCCAGCCGTTTTGGGATGAGTTGGTCGCTCGCGAACCTGAGTTTCTGAATTGAGTCATCGCTAAGCGCTGCTCTCAGCAATAACTCATTTTGGATCGCAATTGAATACCTCATGGTTTGATCGGCTTGTGACGTGGTCGGCAGGTGGATAATCTAGCGACTGTCCTGGCGCGGGAACTTGACGGCTTTAAAGCGCTGAAAGAGTGCCAGCAGCTCACCAATGGAGCGAGCCAGGAGACCTTTCGAGTAGTCGCTCAAACCAAATCCGGTGACCAGCAGCTGGCGCTAAGACGCTGCCCTCCTTCTCAGCAACCTGACTCCACGGTAGGCCAGATCAGCCTTAAAACCGAAGCGCGATTAGTGCAGCTCGCTTGTGATGCACGCATTCCAGCACCCAAAATAGTGTATGTGCTGAAGGAGAGCGACGGTCTGGGCGACGGATTTTTGATGCAATGGCTCGATGGCGAAACGAGAGGGCAACGTATTGTTCGGTCCGAATCCCTGGAGAAGATCAGACCTAAATTGGCCAGACAATGCGGGGAAATACTCGCGCGTCTGCATGCCGTTGAAGTAAGCAGCGAGCTCAAAGAACTATTGCCTGAGATAACGCCCGAGAGCCTGGTTCAGGACACATGGGCTGCCTACCAGGCACTGCAAGTGCCGCAGGCGATGATTGATTTTACAGCGCGCTGGTTACTCGACAACTTACCCAAAGACTCACGACAAACATTGGTGCACGGAGATTTTCGAAACGGCAATCTGATGGTTGACGAAACCGGCTTATGCGGCGTTTTGGATTGGGAACTCGCCCAAATCGGTGACCCTGTTCGTGATCTAGGCTGGATGTGTGTCAACTCGTGGCGCTTTGGCGTTAAGGAACTTCCAGTCGGCGGCTTTGGAACAGTTGAGGATATGCTGGCGGGGTATGAAACAGTATCCGGTCTGGAAATAAATGCTTCAGATTTGAAGTTTTGGCAGGTATTCGGATCGTTCTGGTGGGCCGTGACAACGCTCACCATGGCAGCAACGTGGCGGACTGGTGAAACACCTAGCCTGGAGCGACCTGTTATAGGCAGGCGGTCTTCAGAGGCGCAAATGGACTGCGTGAATCTGATCATTCCCGGTGAATACAGCCTGCCAGCAGAGTTAGAGCTGCACTCGGGCACGCAGCTACCCATGCCCGCCGAACTGCTGGAAGGGGTGCGCATATTTCTTAAAGATGACGTGGCCAGCGGCGATCAACAACGCCATGGGTTTCTCGCCAAGGTTGCCGCCAATTCACTTGGTATTGCACAGCGCGAGTTCCTGTACGGTTCGAACTTACAGGAAACTGAAAAAAAACACCTGTGCACGCTGCTTGGCCCAGGGAAACTTAACGAGCTGCGGTGGCAACTGGTGCATCAGTTGAGAACTGATCTTTCACTGGATACTCCACTCCTTGCTGATCATTTACGTCAAACCGTTGCTGGGCAGCTTTGGATAGATCAACCGGGTTACTCTGCGCTAAGTTCGGCAAACTAAAACGTCCAGAAACGTCATCTTCCGACCACACGTCTCTACAGAATCTTTACATCGGCTTTACGCTCGCTTAACACTTCACCCCGTACCAACTGATTAAGCTCAGCCAACTGCAACCTTTTGCAGTGCTGCGTCGTCAAGTGTTACATGAACAATATAATTTCGCTGTTTTCGCGGGCCAATAAAACCCAACCCTTCGAACATCTGCTGGCACCGCATATCAGCGGTTTGTACAGACAGGCTTATCAATACGCAGGCTGCGCTAGCGACGCTGACGACTTATTACAAGACCTGCTTCTTGAGTTGTTCAATAAACAAGAGCAAATGTCGCAGGCTGAAAATCTGCCAGCCTGGCTCAATCGCTGCTTGTATCACCGCTTTATTGACCGTTGCCGAACTCAGAGCCGCGCACCGGAATACGAAGACATTGACGCACTTCCTATCAAAGATGAACGGAGAAGCAACGAACCGGAACAATTCTGCTTGAACAGGCAGATAGTCGCGGGTCTCCAAGGCCTGAATCCCATTCAAAGAGCCGTTGTCAGTCTGCATGACATAAACGGCTTCAGTCTACCTGAGTTGGCGAGCATCGTTGATATGCCACTGGGAACCTTGAAATCGCATTTGCACAGAGCGAGAAAACAGCTCAAAAAAAACTTACGGCTGCAACCTTTTGACGAGCCGGCTCGTCAGTCTGTATGAAAGGAGAACGAATATGAATTGCCATGACACATCCGAGTTACTCGATGCCTTGATTGACGGTGACATTGAGTCTCCAGCACGCAAAAATCTTCAACACCATCTGAATACATGCATTGTTTGCAACCAGGAGCTAATCGAGCATCAGGAATACAGAAGACAGATGCGGCAGTTTGCGGTACCAGAGCCTGAATCTAGTCACTACGCACTGCTACTGCGGGAAGCTCGTGTTGAAGGTGAGCAACAATTACAGGGGGAAATCGCACGCCGACATCGCTTCCAGGGATTCGCTGCAGCCACGGTTCTGGCGTGCGGAATTCTAATGGTGCTTAATTTCGGCCAGTCAGGTCTGCTCGAAAAAATCCGCTCCGAGCAATTTGCGCAACATAATGAGCTCGTCTCTGATGAAATTACTGTTCTTATTAATGTGCCAGCTGATATGCCTGGCACAAGCCTCGCGCTGGAATTTCCAGCTGAACTAACGCTGCAAGGCTTTGACAACGCTCAACAACTTGCCTGGCAGGTCGACCTGAAGAAAGGCGCTAATGCAGTTACCCTACCCGTCTTCGCTTCAGCTGCTTACGCTCAAGGCCAAACTTTACTAGTGTCGGCTCACATCGAATACAACAATAAAAGTAAGTACTTTCAACTTCCAGTTGAACTCTTTTCGCCTCACAACGCAAGGGATGAAGCGATGCCTCTGCATCGTGATCGGACCACTTTCACTATTTAAAGAATGAGGAATTATCATGAAAAACACATTTACTAAGTCCGTTCTCTTTGCCGCGATGGCCGCTGTAAGCATTGGCGCAAGCGCTGCTGAAGACGAAATCGATCTGGACGATATAACAATGGATATTGTTAGCGAAGGCAGTTTCGACGCCAACCAGCTGAACCGCCCGGACCGACGAGCGATCACGCAGTATCGTGCTAACGCCGAAGCGGGTATGCCTGATGCAGAGAGTCGCGCCGAGTTCTGGCAACAGCGTGCCGATGAACTGCCAGAAGGCACACCGCAACCCACCGATGAGATGCGCGCACAGTTCGAAGCACTGCACGAGGCTCTGGCATCTGGAGACACTGATTCAGCGGCCGATATTCGGGAGCTAATCGAGTCTCAGATGAGCGAATTGGGTTTGGCAATTCCTGAAGGTGCTCCGGATTTCGTCGGTGGACGCCCAGACAGCGTTGCAGGTTTTGCTGAAGGCCGCCCCCAAGGCTCGCCAGACTTTGCAAGCGGACGTCCTGAGGGTGCACCCGACTTCGAAGGAGGCAGGCCTGATTTCGCCGGCGAACGTCCTGAAGACGCTCCTAGCCGCGAAGAAATTCGCGAAATTATTGAGTCGGGTGATGAAGACGCCATCGCCGAATTACGCGAGCTTTGGGCCGATCGAAAAAGTCGTGGGCCCGCTGCACCACAAGACTAATTCCCAACAGTCGTCACAGGCCTTAGCCTTGTTTTAGAGGTGAACGCGGCCTTGCTTTGAGGTCGCGTTCTTTTTTTCGAAGTGCAACTATTCTGTGATGCAATTGTCAGTGAGGTAAAAACGAATGATGAGAATAGTGCTAGCTGGAATATTTCTAACACTTAGCTTTTTTGCACAAAGCAAAAATACACATGACAAAAATTTGCTTGACCAAGCCAACATGCTATTTTCAAAGGGCGACTACGAACAGGCGCTGCGTGAATACTCTGCCATAAGAGAATCCGATACAAGCGCTGCCCCATCTGAAAGCTTGCGATACAATATTGCGGTGTGCCACTACAAAATGAAGCAGTGGCAACAAGCCCGGGCACTGTTCACACAGTTACACAATGAACGATTGAGCGAGTCGAGGTTCACCTACAGTCTCGCGGTAGTAGAAAAAAACCTGGGTAATACTGAGCGCGCCGCCGCTTTATTTCTTGAAGTATCTGCCCTAGGTAAGGACCAAACCCTCGCTGAAGCAGCTCGCAAGCAATATCAATTACTGCAACCCTCAAGTAAACCTTTCGTTAAAACGCGGCTAAGCAAGCCTTTAAATCTCAGCATTGAACTGAATGCCGGTAACGACAACAATGTACTAGAACCCAGCGACCTTAGCGGTACGGGGCGCAGCGACCGCTTTACTGAGGCGATTGCAATGGTTAGCTGGCATTCAGACGGTACAGCAAACAAGCGCTGGCTCATCGATGGTTTTGGGTATAGCTCGCGTTATGACTCCGTTGATGAATACGATTTTGACATGCTCGACATAGGCCTACGCAAATATTCACCGACTGATTTCGGGCGCTGGTATTGGGGAGTTCGCAGCAATGCGACCGTATTGGGGGGAGAAGGCTATTTGCAAAGCAGTAGCGCACAGCTTGGCGCCCAAGGCTGGTTAGAAGATAGTTACAAGTGGAAAGCCGGCTACCAATATAAGAACCATCGCAGTTTAAACGAGCAATTTGACCCTTTTGCCGGTGACGCGCACAGGTTTGATCTGGAGTTTGCAGGCTCAATAAATGACAAGCAGAATTGGAAACTCGCCTATCGTTACGAATTTGATGATCGTGACGATTTGGATCTGGGAGACTTGTTCACCAGTTATTCCGCTCAACGGCACAGCCTACAGGCCGAGTGGGGTCTGCAGCGAGGACATTGGCGCAACAAACTGTCGGCGAATTACCGCAGTAGTGATTACATGGATACCAACTTGATGCTGGACGGCAACATCGTGTCAAGAAAAGATCAACGTATGAAATTATCGGCGCGTAGTAGTTGGGCGCTATTTGACGATTGGACTTTATCAGCGGAGTACTCGTTTACTGACAATAAATCCAATATCGAGACCTACGATTATGATCGGCACATGTTGCTGTTTGGTGTGCGATGGGATTGGT
>JBGCDE010000072.1:0-3835 GCA_045105115.1 Pseudomonadales bacterium
GGGCGAAAGCTGCTTGACCTACCTGAGCCCTATCTCGTTTGGTTTCACGGTCAAGGCTTCCCAGAGAATAAGCTGGGCAGCCAACTTGCGTTAATGTATGAAATTAAGTCAAACGGTCTTGAAGGCATGTTAAGAGACTTACAAAACGGCGCTACCGCGGCCGAGATCGCACCACGCGAATGGCATTTGAAATGAGCAACAGCATATGAAGAAACTTGTACTGCTTTTGATCGTACTTGTACTGATGGCTGCAGCCTATTTCTTTGGCCGAATGAACGCCAGCAAGGTAGTAAGCGCCCCTCCAGCGAGCTGGGCAGAAGATAACTTGTCAGCAACTGCCTGGCGAGAATTAGTAGTGAGTTTGGAGGCAGCCGGCGCCACGGTATTCTCAGCCACTGAAAACTCCCAAGACCGTCTTGAAGGCTTGCAGCAACTTGCCAACTTGTTATCAGTTTCTCTTGAAATGAAAGTTTCGAAAAGCAATGCGGCAGCACCTAAGTTCACCAACTGGATGTCTGGTTATCGTAAAATTTTGGGTGACAGCCCTGATGCTATTTACCACACCGCAGAGATTTCATCCGATTTTCGTTATGAGGTGACCGGCAATGTTGGTGACACCGACTACCTGGGTTTCATGCTATACGGCACTGGCCTGAATGGCTGGAACCGGGCGGCAGCAAATCTTGGTAACGATGCGCTCAATACGGATGAAAACGGCAACTTCAAAATAGTATTGAGCACAGACAAGCCTGCGGGCAGCGATGTGAATTGGCTGGCGCTAGAAGACGATATTCATCTGATTATGGTCAGACAATATTTCCATGACAGACCGAACAGTGCAGAAGCGACACTGCTTATCCGCAATCTGGACCCAATCGACTTCGAATACCCGGACGATAAAACACTTGCTAGTAATATTCAAAACGCCACCGAATTTTTTAACAGCACCTTAAGCGGCGTTGTCGCGCTAACCCAAATGATCTCTGCAGATCCAAACAGCGCCGAACCACCCAAAGGATACAACGAGGACTTCGCCGGTATTTTCTACCCTACTCACGACAATGAATATTTGGGAACCTGGTTCAAAGTTGCAGAAGACGAAGCCCTGATCATTGAGGGCGAGGTACCCAATGCGCCCTACTGGTCGGCCTCGCTGCAAAACCGATGGCTACAATCTCTAGACTACGAGCATCATCAAGTGAGTTTGAACGACACCCAAATTAAAACCTCAGAAGATCGTTTTCGTATTGTGTTGTCGCACCGCAAACCCGAACACGAGAATTGGCTATCAGCAGCCGGTCACGAAGAAGGGCTACTCGCGATACGATATCAACAGCCTCGCAGCGACACGACACCACCCACTCTAACCTTGGTAAAATTTGAAGACTTGTGAGTCCATTTTTTCGAACACCACGAAGGCAATGCAGATTGCGCGAGCACCACAACGTAATTTCTGTTCACTTATTGTGTCTGATAATGTTACTCGCCGGCTGTATGAATGGCGAAGCTGATAGTGAAGAAATAAGCTCAGCACCACAAACGCAAAAAAACGCCACACAGCAAGCCAAATCGACGGCAGTAAAGCAGCTCTATTTCGGCGATTTACATGTACACACGTCTGTCTCTCTTGATGCATTTCTTTGGGGTAATAGATACGGGGTTGAAGAAGCGTATCTATTCGCCAAAGGTGAGCCGATCACTCTTGCATCTGGTGATGTTGCACAAATCAGCAGACCATTAGATTTCATTGCCATTACCGATCACGCAAGTTCGTTTGAAACCAATGCATTTTGTAACGCAGACGAGATCAGTGCCGCAGACCAGGCTCGCTGCGATCGTTTTTCATCGCCATCCAACGAACTGTTTGAAGCCGCAATGAAGAAGGTGCGTCAACGCCCGGTAAAACGTGGGCTTGGTTTTTGCAGCGACGATAAGAAGCGCTGCCTGGAGGCCTCAAAAAAAACCTGGAAAAACATGCAAGCGTCTGCGCAAGAATATTATGCACCAGGTGAATTCACAACTTTTGCCGCTTACGAGTTTTCTCCAGCCTTGGCAAAGCAAGGCAAGATACATCGCAACGTATTCTTTCGCGGCAGCTCCGTTCCCGATCACGTTGTCTCGGTGTATGAAGCGGCTACGGAAATCGATCTTTGGAAAGATCTGAATGATAGCTGCGTAGGCGACTGCCAATATCTGACTATTCCCCATAATCTGAATTTAACTTGGGGATATGCCTTTGCAATGCGGACCATAGATGGCGATTTGTATACGGATGAAGATCTGCAGCTAAGAGCGGATTCGGAGCCGCTGGTAGAGATTATTCAGGCGAAAGGTGCCTCTGAGTGCGCCGTAGGCTTGGGCGCGAACGACGAAGAATGCAATTTCGAGCAAATGGTAGAACCCTGCCCCGAAGGGCAGATAGATGCTTGCGGGCTTCCGGGTTCATTCGCCAGGGAAGGGTTAAAGCGGGGGCTGGCACTGGCTGAAGAGAAAGGCTTCAACCCGTATAAAGTGGGCTTTATTGGCTCGACTGATACGCATAACTCAACGCCTGGTGACACCGAGGAAATTGATTATCAAGGCACCGTGGGCATGCTTGATAACACGCCGGCAAAACGCCACAACCGTGACAAACCTCGTTTTTCAGGGTTGAACCGTACCCCGTTAAATTACAGTGCAGGCGGCCTTGCAGCGGTATGGGCCGAAAAAAATACGCGCGAATCATTGTTTGACGCGATGAAACGGCGAGAAGTGTTCGCCACCAGCGGAACGCGATTGTCTGTGCGAGTCTTTGCCGATTGGAACCTGAATAGCACAGCGACCAACAGCGCCAATGCTATCGCAGACCTTAGCCAATCCGCTGTTCCAATGGGTGGAGATCTATCCGGTGCTGCACAGGGAATGAAACCAGACTTTCTCGTGTGGGCCAACAAAGACCCCGACAGCGTAAACC
Organism: Pseudomonadales bacterium; assembly: GCA_045105115.1. Lineage (GTDB taxonomy): Bacteria > Pseudomonadota > Gammaproteobacteria > Pseudomonadales > JAUIET01 > JAUIET01. The sequence continues at coordinate 2,954 of JBGCDE010000072.1, forward strand.
TCCAGCGCATTCAGATGATCAAGGGCTGGCTTGATAAAGGCGAACGCAAAGAGCAAGTAATCGACATAGCGTGTTCAGATGATTTAACTCCTGACCCTGTAACGCAACGTTGTCCAGATAATGGCGCCACGGTAGACCTGCAAAACTGTGCGGCAAGCACAGACCGCGGAGCAGCGGAGTTGAAAGCTGTTTGGACAGACAATAATTTTGATCCCAAACAACGCGCATTCTACTACGTTAGGGTGCTTGAAAACCCAAGCTGCCGCTGGAGTACTTACAACGCGCTTCGCCTGGGCAAAGCGCCGAAACCACAGGTTGACGTCACTATCAATGAACGCGCCTGGTCATCGCCTATTTGGTACACACCCTAATAGCCTTTCAGGCTGGCCAAGCACCTGCAAGCCCGATTACACTAGCGAGCCCGGCACAACCAATGTGAGAAGGCTTAAGTGACTACAACGCTAAGAAAAATACTATGCTGCGCAATGCTGATTGTTTCGGTAACAGCAACATCAGCAATGGCTCAAGAACCCTATTCACTGGTCATTAACAACGGCCGCGCTATAGACCCCGAAACGGGCTTGGACGCCGTGCGCCATATCGGTATTAGCGGCGATCAGATTAAGACAATCTCAGAGCAAGCATTAACAGGGGACCGTGTTATTGATGCAAGCGGCCTGGTTGTCTCGCCTGGATTTATTGATCTGCATACCCACTCCCCCACCCCCTTAGGCCAGCACTATCAGGCGTTCGATGGTGTGACTACAGCAATGGAACTCGAAGCCGGTTTCTCACCCGTTAAGAACTACGCCGCGCAAATCAGCGACAAGCCAATGATTAACTTCGGCGCATCCGCCGGTTATGTGTCGCTGCGCATCAAGG
>JBGCDE010000073.1:0-9879 GCA_045105115.1 Pseudomonadales bacterium
GTTAGCGGTAAACGAAAAGCCGGATGAGAGCCTAAGTTAAATAAGAGGTCGCTGTCGTCTTTATTGTGCACTTCATAGTGAATGGCAAGACTATCTTCGCTAAGTTCGAAACATACCTGCAACTCAAAATGCCAAGGGTAAATCGTGAGTGTGTCACTGCTGGATTGCAGAGAATATCGGGCAAATGCTTCGCCATGGTCAATCAGTTCAAAAGTGCGCATTCTGGCAATACCATGCTTCGCCAGCATGATTATCCCCTTGTCGTGATGCGCTGGAGAGTGTTTCAGCGCGCCAACAATTGGGAAAAGAATAGGTGCCCTGCCGCTCCATACGGCCGGGTTGCCTTGCCAGATAAGTTCTTCAGAATTGGGTTTTAGTAAGAGAGATTGAAGTTCAGCGCCGAGAGGACTGACGCCACATAATAGATTCTTTGTTTCAAGTATCTGCAATCTAATCTCTTATGCCTATGATGCTAGCCATTGCCAGCCTTTAAGTAGTGCTCTGCGTTAATAGCAGCAATAAGTTCGGTTAGCGTTTCGGTTGCTTGCGCATTGGGTACCTGGCAGGTTCCAGCAGCATGGTGACCGCCACCGCCGTACTGTAACATGAGCTCGCCAACATTCGTTTCGCAGCCACGATCGAAAATTGATTTGCCTGTGGCAAACACAGTGTTTTGTTGCTTCAATCCCCAAATGATATGAATTGAGATATCACATTGCGGATACAGTGCGTAAATCATGAAGCGATTGCCAGCGTAAATAATGGGTTCATCGCGCAAGTCCAAAACAACAAGGTTGCCATGCACTGATGAGCAGCGCTGTAGCTGCGCCTTGAATTTCTCTTCGTGCTCGAAGTACAGTTCTACGCGCTCTTTAACGTCTGGTAGCTGAATTATGTTTTCTATCGATGTGTCTTTACAGTAATTGATCAAGTCCATCATCAAATTGTAATTCGATATTCTAAATTCCCTGAAGCGACCTAAGCCGGTTCGTGAGTCCATTAGAAAGTTCAATAACTCCCAGTTACGCGGTTCAAGAACCTCTCTCTGCGTATATTGAGCTGAGTCAGCCTTATCTACTGCATGCATCATGTCATCCCACTCTTGAGGGAAGGTGTCGAAGCCGCCATAAAAGTTGAACACTACACGAGCCGCAGAAGGTGCGTCTGCCTCGATGATGTAGTTCTCATACTGCCCTGGGTAGCGTATTAGCTCACTGGCGTGATGATCAAAACAAAGGTGGGCGTCAGGGACGTACGGCAAGTTGGTAGTGATATCGTTGTTTGTGATATCAATCTTGCCATCTTGCATGTCTTTAGGGTGTACGAATTTGATCTCATCGATCATGTCTAAATGCTTAAGCAGTACTCCGCAGACTAATCCATCAAAATCACTGCGTGTTACCAATCGATACTTAGCTGCCATGCTGTTGTCCTCTCCGTGACGTGGTTTGCTCAATTTCGCTAGCAAAGCAGCGAACCGTTCTTTAAAAATTAGCAAACGTGTCGCAATCAGGCCAAACGCAGGTCACAAAAATGCTACAAATTCGTGCAATTTGTACAGTAATCCTAAATCTGTGTTTGCTGTTCGACCAGCCTAAGCGGCAGCACTTCGGTCTTGGCTACCGGGTAGCTGTTCACCGTTGTTCGATACGCTGGCCTCATCATTGCTGGCGTTCAGCGGGAATGACTGCGCGCTTTGCCCGTCGTCATGACGAGTTGATTGAACAATCCGTCGAGTGTCGGTTGCTTGCTGGATAATTTTCTGATTCTGCAGCAGCACCGGGGTGGCTGTATCTTGGGCTTCCTCAGTGTATTTGAGCAGTGAATTGATCGTTTCTGCCTGTTGTTGTGTCAGATCTTCATGCCGCCTCACTTTACGCTTCAGTAGCTCGACAGAGGCACTCAATTCCATAAACTCTTCGCTTCGTTCACTGCTCTTTACCGCACGCAAGGATAGCCACTGCTGAAGGTGATTGTAAAAGAGCTTGCTGGCGTGTTGGCTTTGCTTATTGAATAGCACCAGTAAGCTGGCTGACAGAAAACCCACCATGAGTGGGCTCATAATGGCCGCATTCAGCTCAGTGCCTGACGCGCTATCGCTCATAAAAGACCAGGCACCCATCGACATTGCCAATAGCGGCACAATCAGCATGCCAGCATCCGTACTGCGCTCAGCGGTGACACATCCTTTCTGTGCACGATTTCTCAATTGTGTGACCGTGTCTTCATTGAGATCAAAATCGCCGTTCGCCTGAATGCTTTGAATAATTGAGCGCAGTGATTTTACGTCCAATATCTTGCGCACTTTTTGTGCGTCGGCGCTCAATTGAAGTAGCTCAGAGCGCGTTGGCCGACCTAGCTCAACAGTTCCGTCCAGCGTGTCCATCAAGTCACTAGCTCGGTACAAGGTCCAGGTTGTCCGGCCGCAATATCCGATCAGTGCGCAACTGATCGCAATAAGAGTCAAGTTTAGATTGAGATTGCTACCAATCCAATCTGATACAAGAAGATAGGCAAACACGCTCAGAGCGGCACAAGCCGCGAGAAAGACAGCCGAGCCATGGTAGTTGGGCAGTGGCGAAAGCACGCGGTGGTTTGAAGCGTATTGATTCATTGGTCTTTGAGATAGTTGTTGTTTGTTACTCAAAGGATAGATCAATAAATAAGCAGAAATCGGACGCTGTTCAAACTTCAAGCCCAGACAATAACCGCCTGTCCATTTATCGGCGGCTGTTTTGCAAAGTGACCGACCGGTAAATGGGAGATATTGCGCTGCACGCAATAGCGCTGTTATGGTTGCGCCCCTGTATAAAGAACAATCGAGTGTGGTGGTAAAGAATATGTTGGAAAAGCGTGAGTTTTATATTAATGGTCAATGGGTTTCTCCACAGGAAGCCAATGATTTGAACGTTATCAATCCTTCCAATGAGGAAGTCTGTGCTGTTATTTCACTGGGTGGGCAGGCCGATACAGACGCAGCGGTAGCGTCCGCGCGAAGCGCTTTTGACGGCTGGAGTCAGACATCGCTAAACGACAGAATAGGTTTACTGGAACGCCTGGCTGAAATTTACATGTCCAGAATAGACGATATGGGTACGGCCATTTCTCTTGAAATGGGCGCTCCTATTGACATGGCCAAGGCGGCACAAGCCGGCTCGGGTGCCGGGCACATCAAGAATTTTATTCGAGCATTGAAAGCATTTGAGTTTGAGCGGCCATTGGGGGCCCATGCGCCCGATACGCACCTGGCGTATGAGCCAATCGGTGTATGTGGCTTGATTACGCCTTGGAACTGGCCAATGAATCAGGTTGCTCTAAAAGTAATTCCGGCCATTGGCGCTGGCAACACAATGGTATTAAAACCGTCTGAGATTGCACCATTGTCTTCCATGTTGTTTGCGGAAATGATTGATGAAGCAGGTTTTCCTGCAGGCGTGTTCAACCTGGTCAATGGTGATGGCTTGGGCGTGGGCTCGCAGCTTTCCGCGCACAATGATGTAGATATGATTTCATTCACTGGTTCAACCCGGGCCGGCACAGCGATTAGTAAAAATGCGGCGGATACCATCAAACGCGTTGCCTTGGAATTAGGTGGCAAGGGGGCAGATATCGTATTTGCAGATTCTGACGAAAAAGCAGTGGCGCGCGGAGTAAGACACTGCTTTAACAACTCAGGTCAATCTTGTAATGCCCCAACTCGTATGCTCGTTGAGCGACCTATCTATGAGCGTGCCGTAGCAGAGGCACGTGCTGCAGCAGAAAAAACGGCCGTGGCGAGTGCGGCGGATGAAGGGCGTCATATTGGGCCGGTGGTATCGGAAGTACATTTCAACAAGATTCAGGGTCTGATTGATAAAGGGATATCTGAGGGCGCTGAATTGGTGAGTGGTGGGCTCGGTCGACCTGAAGGTCTTGAACAGGGCTATTACGTTCGACCGACAGTATTTGCCAATGTGAACAACGATATGACGATAGCGCGCGAAGAAATTTTTGGGCCGGTATTATCAATGATTCCGTTTGATACTGAAGAAGAAGCTATTGAAATTGCCAACGACACGGCTTACGGACTTACCAACTATGTGCAAACCCAAGACAGCGAGCGTGCAGCACGTGTTGCGCGCCGCCTGCGCTCAGGTATGGTTGAAGTGAATGGTCAGGCATTGGGCGCCGGTGCCCCTTTTGGCGGCTATAAGCAATCCGGCAATGGCCGTGAAGGGGGCGCACTTGGTCTGGAAGATTTCCTTGAAGTGAAAGCGGTCAGCGGCGTTTCTAATTAATCAGTGCCTCAATGCGCGCAAGCAACTCTGAGTTGATTGCGCGCGGTGCCGCAGACAACCTGTTTTTATGTCGGCGTTCGCCTGGCATTCTGACACCTTCAATGGCATCAAGCCGTTCGAAAAATGTCTCTGCGTGTTCGGCCCACCCGTCGCCGGCAAGCAGGTCTGGCGATATGGCAAGCATGAACTCGCCACCTTGGGGAGGCCCGCCATCAACAACATCGGTTTCGCCGGCTTCGAAACTGAATTGCTCGTTGATTGCAGCAGATGCCAGTAATTCAACCATGATGGCAATAGCTGATCCTTTGTAACCACCAAATGGCAGTAGCATGCCTTTTACGATCTCGGCGGGATCTGTCGTTTCCTGACCATTTTCGTCAAGCCCTACGCCGGGTGCGACTTGTTTGCCGTCGCGCGCTGCTATTTGAACTTCGCCCAGAGCCATCGCCGCTGTGGCCATGTCATACACAAATGGACTAGACCCAGGTCGTGGCCACGCAAATGAAATTGGGTTGGTGCCAAGTAATCGTTCATTGCCACCGGCCGGTGCAACCACTGGCTTGTAACACACACAGGCCAGTCCAATCAGATTCCGCTCAGCCAGTGCCTCAGTTTCGGGCCAAAGTGCTGCAAAGTGGTGGGCGTGAGTTATGCCCATAACGCCAACCCCTACTGTGCTAGCGGCCTCGGCCAGAGCTGGTATGCCTCGCTCAATCGCCAGTGGGGCAAATCCGCTATCACCATGAACGTTGATCACAGCCGCCGTTTTCTTACTGACCACGGGTGATGCATCACCTTTCACCTTACCGCTGCGCAGTGACGCTATATAGCCAGGAACACGAAACAAACCGTGTGAATGTGAGCCGTCACGTTCTGCCGTAACCACAGTTTTCACTAGCGCGCGCGTGTTGTTTTTGTCGCAGCCATTGGACTCAAATACCGATGTGGCAAGTTGCTCAATCTGTTCCAGAGACATTTCTGTGGTGGCCATATTCTTATTTCCTCTATGAAGCCTAAAGATGTTGTATTCTTGGGTCTGTGCTGACAACAAGTCAACCAAGAATTGCGAATACTCGGCAGGAGCAGCGACCCAATATGGCAAATCAGAAGCAATTATTGAAGTCCATAGAGCAGTCAGAAGATGGACCGCACATTGCCGCAATTTTCGACTTTGACGGCACCCTGATTGCTGGCTACTCAGCGACTGTTTTTATTCGTGAGCAAATTCGCCGGGGTGACATAACACCTTCACAGTTTGTGGAGCTAATGAACGCAATGTCAGGCTTTGGTCTGGGTCGGCTTGGCTTTTCGGCGATGATGATGGTGACCGCGCAATTCATGCGTGGTGTGCCGGAAGAGTCGTATCGTGAAATGGGCGATAAGCTCTACGTATCACAAATTGCACGGATGATTTACCCAGAATCCAGAGCATTGGTCGACGCGCATATAAAGAAAGGTCATACAGTTGCGGTTATTTCATCGGCCACACCGTATCAGGTTGAAGCGGCCGCCCATGATCTTGGTATCAAGCACGTATTGTGCACCTATCTGGAAGTCGAGAATGGCGAATTTACTGGGCAGGTGGTTCGTCCTACCTGTTTTGGTGAAGGCAAAGTGCATGCAGCCGAGCGCTTGGCGAGCGAGGTGAATGCTGACCTTGATGAAAGCTTTTTCTACTCAGACAGCACAGATGATTTAGAGCTGTTGGAGCGGATCGGGAATCCGCGTGCCTTGAATCCCAGCAATAAGCTGGAACGTCATGCCCGCAAGAAACGTTGGCCTGTTGTGCATTATGGCAGCCGTGGTCGCCCGACTGTGATGCAATTTGCGCGCACCATTGCCGCAACCAGCAGTCTGGTGACTTCTTTTGTCGCTGGCCTGCCTTTGTATGCACTAACAGGTTCCATGCGTGATGCGCGTAATTTTTCCTTCTCGCTGTTCGCTGACACCGCCAGTGCGCTGATCGGCATGGAGCTAAACGTTATTGGTGAAGAGCACTTATGGTCTAGCCGGCCGGCAGTGTTTATTTTTAACCATCAAAGTAAGGCCGATGTCATCATCATGGCCAAGCTTATCAGGCGAGATATTACGGGTATCGGCAAGAAGGAAATTCGAAAAATTCCCGTCATTGGTCAAGTCATGGAGGCGGGCGGCCTGGTGCTTATTGATCGAGAAAATTCAGGCAGTGCGATCGATGCAATGCAGCCATTGGTTGATGTGATGATCAACGAAGGGAAAAGCGTGGTTTTAGCACCAGAAGGCACGCGCACCATTTCTCCTAAATTGAATCCCTTTAAAAAGGGTGCATTTCATTTGGCGATGCAGGCTGGCGTGCCAATAGTGCCGATCGTGATTCGTAATGCCGGTGATGTTGCGCCCAAGGGTGATTTCGTTCTTCGACCTGCAACAGTTGATGTAGAGGTTTTGCCGCCAGTAGACACGAGTACGTGGAATAAGGCGACACTGAATGACCATGTTCGTGATGTGCGCAATATGTTTCTCGCAGCAATGGGGCAGCCAGCAGAGACAGCCGGTGTGAAAAAGGCGGCCGCCAAAAAAACGGTCAGCAAAAAAACCAGTACAAAGAAAGTTGCAACAAAGAAAACAGCCACTAAGAAAGACAGTGTCAAGAAGGCGGCTACCAAAAAGACCAGTACCAAGAAAACGACTGCCAAAAAAACGAGCGGCAAAAAAGCCTCTGCCAAAAAGGCCAGTGCCAAGAAAGTCAGTAACACCCGTAGCAAAAGGCGCACCGTCAGGCCTAAGCCTAAAGCCGGAGCCTGATACAGTTTCGAGACCAAGCTATGCACACCAGTATTCTTAATCGAAGCAGCCCGTGGCCGCTAGCCAATGACAGCGAGTGTGTGTTCATTCTTGATGTTATCAATAGCGTTGAGCAGGAAATACTGACGCAGTGGATTAATCACCACCGCCCGGAAAACCAACCGCCGCCAAGAATAGTGGCCATCAACCTGAGCGATGACACGCGCGGTATTGATGCCAAGCCCTTGCTTGCAGCGCTCAACCTGGTTGAAAAAACCTTGTTGGTTCCTGTGCGTATCGCTTGGCGTCGTGCTCCACAAGAATTGACATCACGTCCCAGAGTTCGCGACCTGCTGTTAGGTGATCCTCGTAGACCAAAGCCGGTTAAGGCGCGAAAGTTATCAGTAGAAGAGCCTGAGCGAGTCTATTTGTTGGCGGGTCAGTCAGCCACTCTCAATGACCTACAGCAACGGTTTCTAGAGCAGAATGTACAGCCTGATTCAGAACATGAACTCGCTTTGGCTGGTTTCATCGCGCGCCAAGCGGCGCTAACGCTTGATATTACCGAGCGCAAGTTACGTGGCGGCCGATATAAAGTACCCAGGCATGTGGCGGAAGTGTTGCGTAATAGTCCGGCGTTTCTACGCGACGTTGAAAGCCTGGCGCAGAAAAGTGGAAGGTCCAAGCAAGATCTACTTACCGAAGCCGATGGCTACATGAAAGAAATGATCACCCAGCCGCGCACTTTTTGGCTGGATATTTACGCCAAATTCAACAACTTTCTGCTTGGTCTTGGCTATGAAGACAAGGTGGTTTACGACGCCGAGTCGATTGAAAAAATGCGCAGTATGGTGCGCGATCATCCGGCGCTGTTGTTATGGACGCACAAAACCTATCTTGATGGCGCAGTTGTTCCAAAAGTGATGTACGACAACGATTTTCCAACACCGCATATGTTCGGTGGGGCGAATCTTAGTTTTGCTGGTCTTGGTGCTTTATTGCGCCGTTCAGGTGCCATTTTTATTCGCCGAAGCTTCCAGGACAATGACTTATACAAACTCACACTTCGCCACTACATCGGTCTATTGATGGATAAACGTTTCCCGATGAATTGGTCGTTCGAGGGAACCCGGTCGCGACTCGGTAAGTTAATGCCGCCGCGCTACGGCTTATTGAAATATGTGTTGGAAGCTTGTCACGCCAGTGATGCGAGAAACATCCATATTATTCCTGTCTCAATTTCCTATGACTTAATAAGAGACGTAGAAGAATACGCCACAGAGCAAATGGGCAGGCAAAAAAGCGCAGAATCGCTGTCGTGGTTTATTGGTTATATTCGCAGCCTGGCAAAGCCCATGGGTAAGGTCTATATGGATATTGGCGAGCCCGTTGTGCTTGAACGTGCGCCTGATCCAGATGATCGGCTCGCGCTGTCAAAAATTGCGTTTCAGGTAGCCGTTCAAGCAAACAACGTGACGCCATTAACGTTTCCTTCATTAGTCACTACCAGTCTATTGGCAAAAGCGCCGCGCGCGCAGACAGAACGGCAAGTCATCCAGGATATTCGTGAGTTACTGCACTATGCAGAGCAGCGAGAACTGCGAGTATCGGAAGATTTTGACCTGGATTACGCAGACCACATGGACGGTCTGTTGGGTATTATGATTGATGAAGGTATTGTTACCCGCTATGACCAAGGCCCCGACATCGTTTATGGAATAGCGCCTGACCAGCATGCTGTTGCCAGTTATTACCGCAATACTGTGATTCATTTCTTTGTTAACAAGGCACTGATCGAACTTGCCTTGTTGAAAGCCAGTGATGCGGCTGAAAGCGATGCAAGTGATGTATTTTGGCAGGAAATTGAAAACCTGCGCGACTTGTTCAAATTTGAGTTTTTCTATGCGCCAAGTGAAGAATTTCGACAGGAAATTATTGCTGAGTTGAATTTGTGCGACCCCGACTGGCAAGTGAAACTGGGTCAAGGGCCTGAACAAATTTTGCGAATGCTGAATACTATGACTCCCTTGCTGGCGCACGCTACCTTACAAAGTTATGTTGAAGCTTATTCGGTAGTTGCCGACATGCTAACTCGTTTAGCGGTTAACGAGACCTTGGAAGAAAAAGCCTGTGTTGAGCAGGCGCTTAAGTTTGGCCGCCAGGCGTATTTGCAACGTAGGATTAACAGTGAGGCGTCAATTGGAAAATTGTTGTTCAAAAATGCTCACCAACTGATGCAGCACCGGCGCCTGCTGGATGCAGGCAGTGATAATTTAGAGGAACGCAGAAAAGCCATGGCGCGAGAACTAAGACAAAATGTACTACGGCTTGATCGATTGAAAGCCATTGAAGTAAGTCGTGGAGAGCAAGTTTGAGCAATCCTCTTGAAAGCTCGGCTAAGGTGTTGAATTCAAAGTATGGAAGCTTGTATTGTCAGCGATGGGAGGCGCAGGGAGAAGCGCGCGCTGTGGTACTGTTAGTGCATGGTATGGGCGAACATTGTCAGCGCTATGATGTGCTGGCAAATACGCTCGCCAAACACAGTATATCTGTGTGCGCGTTTGACTTACCCGGGCATGGGCAATCACCCGGCATTCCAGGTTTTGTCGAACACTTTTCAGATCATGTTGACGCGGTTTTGGCGTATCGAGAGCAGCTCAGCGATTATTGCGAAGGACTGCCGGTGTTCTTGCTTGGTCACAGTATGGGAGGCTTGATCAGCGTTCTTGCTTTGCTGCGTGCACAAGAGCAGTTCAAGGGCTGCGTATTATCGGGCTCAGCGATCATGAGCCCTTTGCAACCGGGCATGCTGCAAATGCTGACCATACGTTTATTATCA
>JBGCDE010000074.1:0-26766 GCA_045105115.1 Pseudomonadales bacterium
GAAGAACCACCGGGTGTGCGCTCCAGGTCCCAGGGGTTGCGAGTGGTTCCGTAAATTTCGTTGTAACTTTGAAAATCAGCCAAACCGACTGGCACATTGGTTTTACCCAAAAATATGGCACCTGCATGCTTGTAACGCTTCACTATTTGCGCGTCTTCTTCGGCCAATATGTCTTTGTATTCAGGAATACCCCACGTTGTCGGCAAGCCCGCAATATTATGAGATTCCTTGATGGTGATTGGCAGGCCAGCCAGTTCACCACGTTGCTCCACAGGCGTATTGTCCATAGCTTTCGCCGCTTCACGCGCCCTATCAAAATCTCTGACGACTACCGCATTGAGGTGCTTATCCAGCCTCTCTATTCGATCAATACTGTAGTCGCACAACTCCAGCGCACCCAACTCTTTGCTGCGCAAACGCTCTGCCAGTCTTTGCCCACTGCTGTAAGCGATGTCTTCAGTCATTCTCTTGCCTTTCTCTTATCGTTCTATTTCATTGCTCGGCGAAGCTCAGTTGCGCCATGGTGTAAGCGTGGTCACTGGCTTTGCCACCGCCGTCACCGGGCGTAACTCCCAATAACTCGTTGCCATGCAGAATTTCGTACTGAATTCGGTTTTCGTTCTTCTGCCGCAGAGACACTATGCCATGCATCAACACCTGCAACTTGCCACGATGGTTATAGTCGTAACGTTCAGCGGGAGACATGTAATCAACTAGTTTACCGCTGCTTTCGCCAAGCAAAGCCCTTATTGGCGCACTGAATTCGTTGTCATTGAAATCGCCAGTTACAAAATAGTCTCTGCCCAATTCATCCAGCTCATCTAGCACGGCTCTGAGAATACGCGCCTGGTCAACGCGCATGCTCAACTTTGGATCATGGCCGGGTAATTCAGGCGCAAACATTCCGCGCTGATGACGCTTGGACGCCAAATGCACGTTAATAACAGTCAGCTGTGCATTACTGTGAGCTTTTAGGCTAAATGTAGCTGTTAGCGGTTTGCGCGATGCCTCAAATGCCTCTTGCTGGTTTGCCAGCCGCTGCAGACTGCCTGGCAGCACATCGACACGAGCTGGGTCGTACAGATATGCATTGCGAATATTACCGCCCGGCTGACCACCGTCTGCCCCTACTTCCGGTGGTATATCAAGCCATGCGTAACGTGGCCCACCCAGCTGCAGCACTTGATTGATTAACAGCTTATACGTCTCACTGGCATCAACGACCTCGCTGATTTCAGCGCCGTCGTTGTCCTGAATTTCCTGCAGTGCAACTACATCTGGTGAACGAGCCTGTTTTACGATGGCTCGCGCCAATCTAAGAAACCGGCCTTCGCCAACGTCATCATCAATGTCCCGGCGCGGGTCCAACACCTTATCTTTTGACTCAATTTTTACATCGAGATTGAGGGTATTGAGCGTCATAACGGCAAGGCTACTGTCATCGCTATGCAGTGAAGTGACGGTATCGGTAATATCTGGACCGGGCTGGATACTTGCACCCTGATTGCACGCGATTTGCCAAGACTGAGATCGGTAGTTCAAAGCACCGGTAACATCAGCGCCCAATGTGGCACCAACATCAACGGGTGACGCCTGCTCATAATCAACCACACGAAAACTTGGTAGCCATTGATCAGGCACATTGGCGTCAATCAATACACCACCGTGTTCTGATCGAAGAAAACGTTCAGATAGCCCCGCCGGTGCAACAACGTAATCGGCAAATGGGTTACTGGCCGCAACGAAACGCGCACCAGCCAAGATAGTGGCCAACATTCCTTCGTGCGAGTTTAGAAACTGCGCCAGTACTTCCGGGCTTTCCTCAAGCAGCTCAGCACCAATAACCACAGCATCTATGGCCGCTCCTTCAGCATCAATCACATCCACTTTAACTGCTTTTATTTCAGTGACCGGGCGATCAAATTCAGTTGCCAGATAGTCCAGCACTTTGCCCCCCACTTCACAATAACTGCCGATCGGTGGGCGATGTTTTCGGCTGAGCACAAACAAGCCACAGGAGGTCAGTGCATTTGGCTTGCCAGCTGGATCTTGTATAAAAAAGCCGCGACGACTGTGCGCGATAACAACTCCGCGAGTCAGTACGGGCTGGTCGGCAAAGGGAGAGTAATACCCTTCACCCTGGATGCTGGCTATGGATGTCAGTTCCATAGGTGCTCTATATCAGCGCGGTGCGATATCAAGAATCTCTGCGGTAATTTGGGTAACAGTATTATCACTTTCCAGCACGTCGGTGAATTCAACCGGTATCGTACCAGCGGCCGCCTGTTGTTGCATTATTCGAATCATTACACAAGCAAAGCGCAGGCCCGCAAACACCTGATAGTACTTCAAGTGCTCCACTTTCCTGCCCGAGCATTGTTCATACAAGGCAACGGTAGCGTCGTTATCAGGGATACCCTCTGGCCGAGGGCCAACAAATTCAGGGTTGCCATTACCACGCACCAGGCATTCATCAACAAACATCCACCACGCCAAATCAGCTTCCGGGTTACCTAGTGCGATCATTTCCCAATCCAGAACGGCGCAGACCTCGGTGCCTGAATACATCATATTGCCGAAGCGTGCATCACCCCACACTATGCCGTGCCGTTCATTCTCAGGCATATTGTCTTTCAGCCACTGCAAAGCGTAATCGGCCACTGGTTGCGGTCTGCCGCGCGCGGCCCAGATCAAATATTTCTCGTAATAGTCGAGATGCTGGGCAATATCACTCTGATTGCGATCTGGCCATGCAAGAAAATCCAGACCCGCTTGTTGAGGGCTTAGGGCATGTAGGGCGGCCATCTGCCGAATTCCATTGCTCCACATTTCGCCACGCTGCTCGGGCGTGGCGTCCATTACAAAGCCGCCGCGATGATAGGGGGGATTGTCTGACGGCACTTTTCCGTCCAGGTATCGCATCACGTAGAACTGCTCACCCAAAATAGATTTGTCGTATTCTTTCCAGAGGCAATCAGGCACCGGAATGTCAGTGTTGTCTGCGAGTGCACGCATCACATCAAACTGTTGCGGTATATCGTAAAATGGAAATACAGGAAAACCTGTGGGGCTTACCCGAACCACAATGCGCTCTTCATGTGCGGCTTGAGCACGGGTGTAGTTCATTGTGGCCAGGAAAGTGTCGTTTGAATAACCTGAACCTTCCGGGCGAAGCAAATCGCTAACAGATACATCAGTGGCATCTGTTAACTGACTCTGCAGCCATTGCCCAAGGTTTTTTTGCCGTGTATCCAAATCAAATGCTGAACTCATGCTGTATTCCCTGTGTGTTCGCGAGTATTCAACTCTGCAGGCGCGTTGTGCATCAGAGCGTACCGCATAAACTGCCTTTGAATCGATTACCAAAGGTACAAACGCGGGCAATACCTGCTAGCATTGTCAGCTGCTTTAGCATCACCCAACACACCAACGGAGAACGGCATGAAAGTTCACGGCTTTGATATCAGCAATTACTACAACATTGTTAAACAGGTCGCCCTGGAAACCGATTTTGCGTTTGAACCTGTGCCGGTGACACCCAATAACAAAGAAGAATTCCTGCCTATTAGTCCAATGGGGAAAATTCCGGCCGCTGAAACAGAATTCGGCGCGCTGGCCGAAACTCGCGCGATTTTGACATTTATGCGCGAAACCCTTGGCGATTCGCCGCTGTTCCCATCCTCTCCGTGGGATATGGCGCGCAGCGACGAATTGATGAGCATCCTGGATTTGTATATTGAGTCACAGGCAAGGCGCCAACTGGCCGAGGCCGTATTTAATGGTGAGCGTGACGAGCGAGCGCATCAAGAAGTGCCAGGTGCTGTGGCAAGAGGCATGACCGCGCTTGGACGACGCGCAAAACTCTCACCCTACATGTTGGGTGAACAATACAGCGTGGTTGATATCTATGCTTTCTGGACACTGTTCCTAGCAAGGACAATTATGCAAGGCATTCACGACACCGACATTTTAGAATCCGTTGAAGGTCTTAGCGATTGGTACGACTTGGTGGCTTCAAAAGAAAGCACAGCAAAAATAGCTGAATCTCAGTCTGCGGCAATGCAGGCGATGGCCGGCGGTTAACAGGTAGTCACTGGCTGTGAACTCAATTGACGTCGACCTTCAGCGAATCCAGTGGCGAATTTTAATACCACTGGGTATTTTCGCCTGCGCACTAGTAGGCTTTCAGCTTGGTGTTAGCACCACAGAGCGTGGCGACATCGTTGATAGCAGCCTACTGGTAAAAGCATATTACAGCCTTAGTTTGTTTGTTGTAGGTGGGGTTGACCTGGGCACACCGGTAGGCGGCTCGGCATTCGCAAGGGCTCTGCTTTGGTTTGCATACTTCGCGGCTCCAGCGTTTACGGCATCAACCGTTATGAGCGCGCTGTTGATGGCCTTGGCGCCGCGGAGTTGGTCTGTAAGAAGGCTTCGAAATCACATTGTAATTGTTGGCGACAGCCCATTGACCAGTAGCTATTTACGCGCGCTGAGAATCAATAACAAAACCAAAGTGATGGTTGTTTCTTCAAACCCTGACAGCATACAAGCTGATCACTACCGGGAAGCGTTTGGAGCTATTGTGGTGGCGGGCGATATTTCCCAAGCACACTGTTTCAAGCGCCTCAGAATAGAACACGCAGCGCGAGTTTTTCTGTTTGAAGACAGCAGTCTTGCCTGTTTCGAGACCGCAGCCGCATTACTTGCAATGCAGCCAGATATGGGCGAGCGAATAGTTATACATTGCACTCGCTTGCGCTTTATGCGCGCCATGGAAAATACCAAAGTTGCGGAACAGTGCTTTACGTTTAACGCTTACCATCTTGCCGCAAAAGGCCTGGTACGTAACCGCATGTTGCAACACTTTAAGGAAACCAAGAGCAAAGATGTTGTTGTAATTGCAGGTTTTGGCCGTTTCGGTCAATCGGTTCTAGAGGAGCTAAAAGCAACAGCAACATCTGAATTAGATACTGTTGTGGTAATTGACGTAGATGCAGACCGCCGCATACTCGTTGCTGAGGAACAGGATAAATTAGCTGGTAGTTATCGCCGCGAGGTATTACAGGGGGATATATCGCATCCTGACGTATGGCGAAAAGCAGCCGATGCGACCAACTTCGAAGGTGACAATACCTTGTTTGTTCTAGGCACTGGCCGCGAGGAAGAGAATTTGCGCACTGCATTGTGGCTGCGACGCAAATACCCGCAGGCAACCATCATTGCAAGAAACAATAACCAGTCACGATTTGCCAATGAGCTTGGTGAAGCGCACGATATTATCAATATCAGCATTCTTGAATTGGTGGAAAGCAATATTCCGGCCAGTTGGCTGCGCGGCGGCTAACAGCCTTTTGATCCGCAAGCACAGTGAATGCTGGTAAACTGGCACTCATTCCCTACCCTACACTACACGGACTTTTCTGTATGCATTCTTTCAGCAAGCAATCTGAAGACACGCTTTCCCTGCTCAACGCGTTTTTTGAAGAACACATTTATCCAAACGAAGAAACCTACGCAGAGCAAATTGCGAATGCTGATGATCGTTTTGCGCTTGTTCCAATCATGGAGGAGCTCAGAGCTAAAGCGAAGCAGCAGGGTTTATGGAATTTGTTTATTCAACCGGCACATGCTGAGTTTGCGGATCATGACGGTTACAGCAATTACGACTATGCGCCACTGGCCGAGTTAATGGGCCGCGTATTGTGGTCGCCTGAAGTCTTTAATTGCAATGCGCCGAATACCGGCAACATGGAAGTATTCATGAAGTACGCGACACCCGAGCAGCAGGCGCAGTGGTTAACACCCATGCTGGAAGGCACGGTGGCGAGCTCTTACGCGATGACGGAACCGCAGGTGGCCAGTAGCGACGCGACTAATGTAGAGCTGCGCATTGAGCGTGACGGCGATGATTATTTGTTAAATGGCCGCAAGTGGTTTATCACCAGTGCGATGTATGAGCGTACTGGAATATTTATCGTGATGGGTAAGTCTGACCCTGACAACAGCAACCGACATTTGCAGCAGAGTCAGATTTTGGTGCCCAAGGGTACGGATGGCCTGGATATCATCAGACCACTGACCACTCTGGGCTATGACGATGCACCGCTGGGTCATGCGGAGCTACGCTTCACGAATGTGCGCGTTCCCGCTGAAAATATGCTGCTTGGTGAAGGCCGCGGATTTGAAATTGCGCAAGGGCGTCTCGGGCCTGGCCGAATGCATCACTGCATGCGACTAGTGGGTGCGGCGCAGCGGTGTCTGGAATTAGCCTGTGTTCGCGCGAGTAGTCGTGCGACATTTGGCAAGCAGTTGAGTGAACATCAGTCGGTGCGTGAAGATATTGCGAACAGCTACGCGGAAATTGAGATGATGCGGCTGTTGGTTTTGAAAGCGTGCCATAAAATGGATGAGGTGGGTGCGGCTGATGCGCGCGATATGATTGCGGCGGCGAAAATCAAGGTGCCTTTGATGGCACAGAATGTGATTGATCGGTGTATGCAACTTCATGGTGCGGGTGGACTAACGGAAGATTACTGTATGGCGGAGGCGTTTAATTATGCGCGTTGGTGTCGCCAAGCGGATGGGCCTGATCAGGTGCATCAGATGGCGTTGGGGAAGCAGTTGATTAAGAGAATGAGTTAGTACGGAACGTCTACTCCGCTCAACAAACCTTATGCATGTATTTTTCCGCTCAGTTGGGCCATCCTTGGCCCGTTCCCGCGTCCGGTCGCTCCCGCCATCCTGCCTCCCGCGACACTTGCACATCCATGTGCATCGTCCATGGCGCTAAGGCTAGCCCCGCAAGCGGAGCGAGTGCTTTGGGTCTTCGCTCCAAAACACATGCATAAGGTTCGCTGAGCTACCAATGTGCCAATCGATTAAGTCAGGAAATTTAGTTCTACAGTTGTACCTGCAGGATCAGTCAAAAACAGCTGAACCTGGTTCATAACTTCTATATCCAAACGCCCAAATTCAATGTCGTTTTTCTCTAGCGCAGCGATGGTCCCGTCAAGGTCGTCACAACGCAGGGCTATGTGATCGAAGTAGCCTGACTTTTCGGCGGGGCGACCTGGATCTTCGATTAGGTGGAGCAATGGGTGGTCGCCGGCATAGAGCCAGGCACCGTTGAAACCGAAGTCGGGGCGATAGCCTGGCTTTAAGCCCAGGGCCTTGTCGTAGAAATCGACGACGTCTTCTATAATATTGGCCGGTGCGGCGAGGCTGTAGTGGTGGAGTTGAATATTTTGTGACATGCAGGAGACCTCCGAAGGCGAATGATGCCAAGCCTACCATTGCCCGCGATGAAAGCCAGCTCTCTGTGAAAAGCAAACGCGTCTAGATACTGATAAACTGGGCCGATGCTAAATAAGAGAGAATTTGTGAATGGGCTTTGCACAGTTGGCGCAGGTTTGTTGCTGTCGTCGTGCCGGGGCCATTCATCCACTCCGACTACAGCAATTATGAAACCGGGCATACAACTCTACACCTTACGGGAGCCACTTAAGAAAGACCCCGCTAAGACGCTGGGTGCTGTTGCACATATCGGCTATAAGGAAGTTGAATTAGCTGGTTTGCCAGAGGGTGTTTCCGCACGACAATTTCGCGCGATGCTGGACGATCTTCAGCTTGTTTGTCCCGCTATCCACTTGCAGGGAGAAATTGCGCAGCAAGCGGAGATCGCTCATGCAGTGGGAGCAAGCATGGTGGTTCAAGCAGTGCCATTGGAGTTGCTTAATGAAGACTGGCAATTAAAAGCAGGTACAAGCCTGGATGACTTCAGAAAATTCGCGGCTAACTTGAATGCCAAAGGGGAAGAAGCGAAGAGCGCTGGCGTGAGTTTTGGCTTTCACAATCATGCATGGGAGATGGCGAGAATCGAGGGTAAGCTTGCCTATGAAGTTCTGCTGGAAGAGACTGATCCTGAACTGGTGTTTATGGAACTTGACCTGGGCTGGACCCATGTTGGGGAAGTTGATGCCTTACAGTTGTTCAGGGGTTTTCCGGGGCGCTTCAAAACGTGCCACATTAAGGACTTTAGTTCTGACAACAAAATAGTAGAGCTAGGCGCTGGTGTTGTGCCATTGGAAGCCCAGCTTGTTGAATATCCTGCTGCTGGCTTCCAGCATTTCTTTGTTGAACACGATGACACGCATACTCCTATCGATACCGCGCGTCGTTCCTACGCGTATCTGCAGAAGAGAAATTTCATCTGAATCGATAGCACCAGTCTCGCTGTGCGACTCTGGTGCTATCAAAGTTGTCCTGGGGCTTTAAGCTTCTAGCGACGAGTCGCGAGCTCTGCCTCAATATCGACCATTTGCTTGTCGGTCAGCCGATAAAAGTAGAGCGCCGCTGTACCGAGCATCAGCAGTATGGCGGGGTAGACTATGTACATTAGTTTGATCCCAAGCAGGGAGGTTTCAGTTTGTTCTGCATTGGCGACAAAACCGAATCCGGCAAGTATGAAGCCGGATAAGCCTGCACCGATGGCCAGACCGAACTTGGCGGCAAAGCCGCCTGCTGAGTAAATCAGCCCTGTTGTTCGTCGGCCACTTTTGTACTCACCATAGTCGGCGCAATCGGCGTACATAGCGAACACCAGAGCAGGCCCGGGACCGGCTACGAATTGCATCAGGCAATTAAGCGCTACCAACAGCCAGTATTGATCGGCGCCAATAAAGAACAGCGGAACAGCCAAGACAATGCCGAGCAAGTTTACTATCACCAGCAAGTTGCGTTTATCAATGTAACGGTTCAGGTACTGTGTGGTACTGACACCGGCTATAAACGCAAACATTCCGAGTGACAGAAACACGGCCGTTTTATCAAAAATCCAGAAAATGGGTGTGCCGTCGTCGCCAACAAAGTATTTGAGGAAGTAGATTTGCGCGCCGGCTTTGACAGCAATTTGCGCAAGCGTGAATACACCAGACACCAGCATGGCAATCCAGGGCAGATTGCGAGCCGCTGCGCGCAAGTCATCTTTAATACTGGCTTCTACGGGAGGTGGGACTACGCGTTCCTTGGTCGTGGCGAACGTTACCCAGAACATGGCAATTGAGATGACGGAGAAAATCATCATGGTGATTCTGAAACCTTCGGCTTCATCACCGCCGCCCAGTAAGGCTTTCAGTGGTGTGACAAAGGTTCCTATCAACCACGCGGCGCTAAACGCGCAAATAAAACGGTAGCTGGATACTTTCAGCCGTTCTTTGGATGACGGAGAGATAACACCCATCAACGCACCGTATGGCACGTTGATTACGGTATAGGCCAACATCATCAGCGTGTAGGTAGCGTAGGCGTAAATAAGCTTGCCCGTATCTGAAAAATCGGGGCCTGCAAACATGGCGTAGCCCAGCAGACCGTAAGGAATGGCTGCCCAGAGTATGTAAGGTCTGAACTTACCCCAGCGAGTGCTGGTGCGGTCTGCGATTATTCCCATTACCGGGTCAGTAAATGCATCGACTAACTTGGTGACTAAAAACATGGTGCCTACGGCGGCGGGGTTCAGGCCAAATACGTCGGTGTAGTAATAGAGCAGGAAAATATTGAAAACTTGAAAGAAAAAATTAGAGGCTGAATCGCCAAGGCCATAACCCAGCTTTTCTTTGAAGCTGAGGTGTCCAGACTGAGAAGGAGTTGACATTTTTATGACCTTATTTTTAAGTGGCTGGGGTGCGTAGCTAACTGCGACATTTGCACAGCGTTCTTACAATCCGTAGATTGAATCGATCCAGTCTAGGCGGTAGCTAACGACCGTATGTAGTCTTTATGCATCGGCATTCCGTTAACAGTTGAATCAATCGATGTCTTAATCTGTTGTAAAAACTGCGTCAGCTCTTCAACACTCATCGCATCCACCAAGGCATGATAGCGGTCCGGCATAATGCCCTGACCAATCATTACTTGCTGCCAGGAATCATCAAACAGTTCGGCCGCTTCTCTAAAAACGTGACCGGTCTCCTTGAATATTCGAATTCGATGCTCCAGACTATCTGGAATATCCATCGACTTGCAATGGCGCCAAAACTCGGTATCGGTACGCTCTGTGGCCTTGTAGTGAAGAATGATAAAGTCACGAATACGCTCCACATCAAAATCTGCTTGCTTGTTAAATTCATCCACTTCGCTTTGCTGAATTCCAGTGCTGGGGAACATTCGCAAGAAGCGCACAATGTTTTGTTGAATTAAATGGATGCTAGTGGATTCAAGGGGTTCCAGAAATCCACTGGATAATCCCACCGCAAGGCAGTTCTTGGTCCATTGTTTGCGTCTGCGCCCTGGGCTGAACTTGATGTGCAAGGGCTTGGTCAGTGTTTCGCCTTCTACGTTCTCCAGCAAAGTTTGCTCGGCTTCATCCTTGTCCATATAGCGACTGCAATACACGATGCCATTCCCCACTCTATGTTGCAGGGGGATACGCCATTGCCAACCGCTCTCTCGCGCAATAGATCGCGTATAAGGAATGGGCGCACTCACCGACTTTGTTTGAATTGCAACGGCTGAATCACAGGGAAGCCACTGTGACCAGGATTCATACCCGGTATGCAAGGCCTGTTCAATCAATAGCGCTCGCATGCCTGTACAGTCGATAAAGAAATCTCCCGCCAGCTGCTTACCGTTGTCCAGGTCAAGTGACTCGATATAGCCGTTAGACGGATTCAGGTTCACCTTGGATATTTTGCCTTCCTGGCGAACAACGCCGTGTTGCTCGCTCATTTTGCGTAGGTAAGCGGCATAAAGTGACGCATCAATATGAAACGCGTAGTTCAACCCATTCTTCGGCAAATGCGCAAATTTATGCGCTTCGGCCGCCGCACGTTCGAGGCAATAGTCGCCAAAGTCTTCACTGATACCAAGCTGCTTACCGCGTAGCCAAAAATGCTGAAAGCCACAAGCCCAGCAATCTTTTCCGGTTACGCCAAAGGCATGAATGTAATCTTCATCAAGGCCACCCCAATTCTCGAACTGAATACCAAGCTTGTAAGTGCCTTCCACGGCGCGCATGAAATCGGCTTCCTTAATACCTAGCAGGCGATTGAAAAACACCATTGTTGGTATCGTCGCTTCGCCAACACCGATAGTGCCAATCATTTCTGATTCCACCAGCGTGATTTCCAGATTCTTACCCATCAGTTTGGAAATCGCCGCAGCTGCCATCCAGCCGGCAGTACCGCCACCAGCAATCACAACACGTTTAATAGCCTGCTCTTGCATTTTCTTACCTTTTCTCTCAGACCTAATTCTGTAGCTTTTTGATCAGCATGCTTCGTAAGCCACGCGCAGTGGAATCGTCCATCTCCCCCAAAACACCGCGACGCTCGACAGGGATATGCTTAACCTTGTCTGAATCACACTCAAAAACATAGTGCTCGAATAGCCCTTGCCATGCGCTACGTTGCTCTTGAGGTAGCTCTTTAACCGCGAGCAAAGCGTGAATCAAAGCACTCATAGGGTTGTCAGCATGCGAGGCACTGCGGTTCCACCAATAGTTAACCAGCATATTGAGCTCATCTAAGGCTTCTACGTGATGCCACCACATGCTCGGAATAAACAAGGCATCACCTGGTTCCAGCTCTGCAACCATGGCCACTTGCATGGCTTGCTCAAAACGTGGGAAACGCTCTAAATCCGGATCAGCGAAGTCAACCAGACTAATGGCCTGACCGGCCGGCGTGAAGTCGATGGGACCAACGTACAGGTTGTTTAATTGATCTGGCGGAAACAAAGTAAAGCGACGACTACCCGTCACTACACAGGCTAGATTATCTGGCGTGTCAAAGTGCGCCGCGATACGGGTGCGATTGCCCATCCAGATCGAAACCACAGGATTAGCATCCACAATGCTAATATCGTTGCTCGCGCGAAAACCCGGAAAGTAGCCGTCAGCGTTGGTAGAACCCAGGTAAAGACACTCGTGATCAAGCGGCTCGCGCCACTTTGTGAACAACGCTTCGAGAGTGGTTGTGATGCGGTCGAAATTGAAACCGCTCAGATCTTCGTTATAATAAATTCGCCCTGCGCTGCCCGCTGCGGCTCGAAATGCGAGCACATCTTTGTTAACTGAAAACTCCTCCAGATAGTCTAACAATACGCCGCAATCCTGAGCGGCCGCTTTTACACACGGCCAATCAGACACCAGTCCTTTTAACATAACTGGGACTAGCGATTGTTGAACATCCAATGGGATAGCATCCGGGGTTACACCGTGTCTTTCTGCCACTGTCCGTTCAATTGGCAACATATGCTGAGTAGTCTTTAACCGCATCTATCCGCGCCTATTCTTCAATTCGATCAGCCTTGGAAAATTCCCCAAAGACGCGAGCATCATATAGGCCCCATGCAAAATACCGCGCTGCGCAAAATCTTCTAGAATGACACCGCCCAGGCTCGCGAGTTTTTCTTCATGAATCGTATAGAAACCCTCCAATCGCCGTGTCTCACCGCTATTGAGCTGCACTTCAAATGAAAATGGTTCGATCAAATTGAGATTGCTCAGCGCTCTGGAAAACTCTTCGATGGCAGCCTGCCCCTGATCTATCTGCTGCAATATGTCTGCGACTTGATTCGTGTACTCGGTGTTATCACCAAAGGGCTCAAACAAACGCTCGCCTTCCTGTCCAACTCGCGGATTGTCCATATCCACGGAAATCACCATGCTCTTGTCACCGCCACCTGGCGGTTCCTGAAAGCCAATCAGGAACGGACCGCGGCGCACCATAAGAGGAACGTAGCTTGCTTGCCATTGATCGCCATTGAGGAAAAGGTTCTCATCCTGTTCAAAGCCAAACATCACCATTGGCAGAAACTGCCCGCTGTCTTCATCCTTGTGCAGAACAACAGGATAGTCTGCCTGCAAGTTTCTGAACTCGGATGGAATCGCCAGCGTGGTCATGATGTTGTCGCCAAACTCTTCACCATAGCGCGTGTTCACCCGCAGCTCGCGATGTTCAACATTGTTTAGCATTGAATGCTTTGCCATAGAGATCTCCTAAATCGCCGACTATACGCCAGTAATCTGTGCGAGTAACTCGCGGTTTGTGGGCAGGCCATGCAGCATTTTTTCAGTCTGCCGAACGTTTTCTTCAAGGTGTTTGCGAGCCAACGCTGCATCATCGGCAACAGCGGCTTCATTAAAACGTGTTTTGAACCCCATTCCATACAACACGTACTGGTAACTGGCTGCTGGAAATATTTCTTCGGTTTGATAGAAGTCGAGTCGCGACGGCGATCTGTACTGCCACAGAGCAAGCAATTCCTGCAGGCGGTCAGGGATAGTCTCATTACTCTGATGATCATTCCAATAATCGGTATCGCGTCGCTTTGACAGCACATAGTGCAGCTTGAGAAAATCGATTATTCGATCCCAGCGATATTGAAATCGTTCATTGAATCGCCGGGCGACAATATCCATAACTTCTCGATTGGCTGGCATGTCATCGCGAATCATCGCAACTGATAACTCAACCAGAGCCAGTGCCGACGCTTCCAGGGGTTCGATGAAACCCGCGGACATTCCTACGGCAACGCAGTTTTTGTGCCAAAACGAGTCTCGATGCCCCGGCTCAAAGCGTAATTGTCTAAACTCACACTTTTCAACGTCACTGCGCGTCGTGCTTCGCAGTAAGTATGAGCGCAGCTCACTATCGGCCTGTTCATCGCTACTGTGTGAGCTTGAATACACATAACCAACACCACGACGCGTGGGAAGGCCGATATCCCATACCCAACCAGAACGCATTGCTGTCGAGACAGTAGCTGATGCGATGGGCTGATCCTTTTGCTGATAAGGGACTTGAACGGCAAGTGCCCGGTCGTTAAACAGGACCTGGCGTCGCGCGCGCATAGGCTGGCCAAGTTGCTTGTCAATCAACAACCCTGCGCCACCCGTACAGTCGATAAAGAGGTCAGCCGTCAATGCGCCATTTGACTTCGTGCACACTGACGAAATGTAGCCGTTCTCATCCTGATTGGCAGACTCTACATGGTCGCTGACATGAGTAACGCCCAGTTTACGAACGCAGTGATCACGCAGGAACAAACCAAATTTTGCCGCATCAAGGTGATAACCATAGTTCACCACGGCTGCGAAATCGGGAGTGGCTGCTTGCTTTGGCGCTAGCGCGTGTTCGCAAATTTGCTGCTGTGGCGATAGCGCAGAAGCAAATGAAGTGCCCAGCATTCGCTCTTGCCAACAAGGAACGCTGTTTACGTCAAGAAACCCTTGCGGGAGCGAAAATGGATGGTAGTAAAACTCGTCATGGCCGCCGTTCTGCCAGCCAACAAACTTGGTGCCCTGTTTGAAGGATGCATCACACTCTTTAAGGAAGGATTTTTCGGACACACCAATACGGCGTAAGGTTTCCCGCATCGTAGGCCAAGTGCCTTCGCCCACACCAATAGTGGAAACATTTGGGGATTCAACCAGTGTGACCTGAATAGATGATCGATGGCCAGCCGCGATAACACCCGCGGCCAGCCAACCTGCGGCTCCGCCGCCAACAATGAGCACATTTGTGATTGAGTCTTTCATCATAATCATGTTAACACTGCTAACAGAGCAACATGCCACGCTGAAAAAAGAGCAGCCGCTAGTACGAGGACACTAACGACTGCTTTTGAGCCAACGATTGACCATCCTCAGTTAGAACTCGTAAATGACACCAACGCTGTAACGTGCACCGGATTCGATAGCACCAATCACCATCTGTGAAGTTCGGCTGAACTCCCTTTGTGTTTCATTGGTTATATTGATGCCTTCTGCCAGCACGGTCAGATTGTCATTAATTTCATAACTGACATTAATATCAAATTGGCCATAGTCTTCGTTATACACCGGGTTACGTTCGCCATTTCCATCCAATGTGTTCTTCAGGAAATCGTCTCGCCAGTTGTAAGCTATTCGAGCCTGCAGTCCGTTCTTGTCGTAGAAACCAACAACGTTGTACGAATCACTCAGGCCCAACAGCGCGAACTGGTTTTCTACGCCTTCACCTTTGTTGGTATTGAAATTGTCGTAGCTAATATCACCGTCTACCGTTGTGTAGTTCAGGATCATGCCGAAGCCTGATTCTCCAAACATGTGTTGCAAGGCAATTTCAAAGCCGTCGATGGCCGCTTTCTCTGCATTTTGTCCGGTGACAAGGGCGAACACAGTAGCTGGGTCGCCTTGGCCCGCGTCACCAGCCACTGGTGCGCCATATAGACCTTCCATATAAGCTCTTACAGTCGCCGCATCGTCGGTTCCCAATGTCGCAACCGCGGCGTCATACCTTGGCCCTTGCGCCGGATGCGCAAGATTAAACACTGTGTCACTCACGGTCGTGTTGCCGATAAAGTTTTTCACATCCTTATCGTAGTACGCCACAGAGATGTAACTGCTCTCGCCGTAATACCATTCGGCTGAGAAGTCCAGGTTCGTCGATTCGAACGGCTTCAGGTTAGGGTTGCCGGAGCTACCCTGCCCACCGTTAAACCGCACCGGATTATTAATAGTCACGCCCGCCTGCAAATCACTAAAGCTTGGACGCGTTAGCGTTTTACTGGCAGAAGCCCTCAACACAAGATCATCTGTAACCTGAATATCAAAGTCGATGTTTGGCAGAAAATTATCGTAAGAGCCGCTGTTATCGATGAACCCAACTCCGCTGGACACAGCAGTGAATTCGTTGTCGGCTGCCCAAACTAGAGAGTCATATTGTGGTACCAAAGCAACCGCATCGATGTCAGTTTCCTCGTAGCGCATACCAATGGTTAATTTCATCGGCATTGGCGTGTCTTCCCACGCGAGGTTTACCTGAAAATAGGCTGCAACCTGCTCTTCTTCCACTGTGCGGTCAGTTGAGAACAGGGGATCGGCACAGAGCATCGTGCCGCAAGGGCTGATAACCTCACCGTTAGCGGTAGCGATACCGGAAATTGCATTGCGCAATCCATCAAAGCTGGAGAAGTAGATGGTAGGCTGCAAATTGGCATTACCCGCTCCAGAAAGCTCATCAAACTGGCCACCTAGACTGGCAGCTGTGTAGATGCTGTCATCATAATCGCCTGGCGCTCCATAACCGCCCCAGGTGTCGCGCTGCGCATTAGAGAATGCGGAGCGATTTTCCGAATTGGTTAACATCACCCCAAAATCAATACTGTTAACAACACTGTTGTCGAAATGATAAGCGCCACCGAAGCGTGCCTGTTCAATTTCATGCTTCATGTAACTGTTGCGAAAACTAGTACCTGAGCTCAACATTTGAGACGGATCTAGCACAACTCCATCATCCAGAGTCAAAGCCCATACCGGCAGCTCCTGGCTATAGTCGACGGTATTACCAACCCGGCCGAACTGCACGCCTGATACGATGTTGTTCGATCCTCTGCCGTCTTTCGCACCGTTTTCGGCCTGCGAACTATGGAAGTCGAACTCAAGCGTCAAGTTATCGTTAGGCGCCCACTCGACGTTGAAGCCGATAGAATCCATTTCGTTTTCACGGCCCCATTCTCCAATACCGAATGTTACGTCAGAGCCGGTACTGTCGGAATAAATCACCGGTGACAGAACAGCACCCGTGCCAGCGCCTGCTGTAAATTCTCCACCAGTTGGATTGCCGTTGAACCAGGCACCCATATCGCTCGCCTGTTCTTCAATGTCGAGTTTCGAATAGGTGTAGTCCAAAGTAGCTGTAACTGCGTCAGAAGGTGCCCACTGCAATGTTAGCTGCGCATTGGTTCGTTCGCGCTGTACCTGACCAAAAGCGTAATTGATGTTTCGTGGTACGGAATAAACATCACCCTCTTGTGGTGCATTAACCCAATTCGGATCATCGGGAGCGATAGAACCCCAATCGCCTTGCGCGCCAGGAATCGTATACCAACCTGATGTGGTGCCGCCTTTTGCGTAACCACTATCACGCTCTGAATAGCTGCCGCTAACCGCCACACCAAATGTGCCATCTGCAAACGTACTGCTGTAGATACCTGAAAATTCCGGTGTATAGTCGTCGCCGCCATCTTTGTTAGAGTCGTCGCTGTGAATCTTGGCGCCAAATTTCAGCGCACCTTCCGGCAACTCAAGCGGTCGTGTAGTAGTGACATTTATGACCGACCCAATACCACCCGTGGCCAAGTTTGCGCGGCCTGTCTTATACACTTGAACGCCGCTAACGCCTTCAGCAGCAAGTTGTGCAAAGTCAAACGATCGAGACGATGAAGCCGTTGTGTTTTCGAGGTTGGCAGCCGGCATATAGCGACCATTGAGCGTGATAACGTTGAAGTCTGGCCCAAAACCACGGACTGTGACTCTGCTACCTTCGCCATTGACACGGTCAATAGACACGCCGGTAATACGCTGTAACGATTCAGCGAGGTTTGTATCGGGCATCTTACCGATATCTTCCGCCGAAATAGCATCTACCACGCCTTGGCTGTCTCGCTTGATGTCCATAGAGCGTGTCAAACTGCCCCGGATACCCGTGATGACCACCTCTTCCAGCATAATATCGTCGCGCGCGTCTGCGGTTACTGCCGAATCTTCCTGGGCCAACACCGCATGACTACTCAACGCCAGTGATATGGCGGCGGCCAGGGGCTTTTTACTAAATCGTTGTGATTTCATATTTTTGATCCAACTCGTCTCACATTATTGGGGTTTTGCCGCCCTTCGGGCGTGCGTCTTAAACGAATCTACAAGATATAAGTGGCGCTGAATCCTCTTTTTTGACAGCGCTGTCATATCTTCAAGACAATTTATACTTTTTTTCGACAGCGCTGTCAACAACTGATGGATGTAAATCCATACCAAACCCGGCCTCAAACGCTGAACGGTCTGAATTCAAACCTTCGCCTGTTGGCCACGGTAACGGCAACTTAGCGGTGAAGGAATAATCACCAAACAAGACATCAGCTACGCCATCACCTTCAGTGCCCGGCAACCACGCAGCCACAAACGCCTGACTTTCCTCAAGCTCTTGCTCAATCACCAACGGTCGCCCAGAGACCAATACCGCAACAACCGGCACCCCCGAATCACGAATATGGCGGATACAGGCCAGATCTTCGGGGTGTAAATCAGCCAGTGCCAATGATTGCCCGTATGGCTCCAGCGGTTTCATCAAACCCTGGATCATTGAACCTGTCTGGATGAGCCCTTCGTCGTTAAAGCGAACATCACCAAGGCCTTCTGCATAGGGTGTTTCACCAATCACTACGAGAGCCACATCATGTTTGGCCGCGTCAGCGTCGCTTCCATCAAGCCCCTCACTCAAAACGGCATTAGGAGCGCGCCCTGAGACGGCTTGCCATATAGTGGTGCCCTCGATATTGCTGCCGTCAGGCTCGCCTTGCCAGCTGACGGTCCAACCTCCGCATTGCTGACCCAGGTTGTTAGCGCCTTTGCCAGCCACAAGAATGCGTTGATCGTCTCTAATGGGTAGAGTCTGCTGCTCGTTTTTAAGTAGCACCAATGATTTACGCACTGCCTCGCGAGCAATGCTGCGGTGTGCCGCGCAACCAGGTAGTGGCAAACTGGCATCAATTCTTTCAGCAGGTCTTGGCTTCTCCAGCAAACCCATCTTTATTTTTGTGCCCAGTATTCGGCTGACCGCGTCATCAATTCGTGATTCGCTCACATGACCAAGCTCAACCTGCTCTGCTAAGCCCGACAGAAACAAACGCCAATTTTCGGGCACCATAAACAGATCAAGGCCGGCATTCACTCCGTCACGAATGGCCTGACCGTAGTCTTCGCTCAAATAATCAATGCCGTCCCAATCAGACACAACAATGCCTGAAAAACCGAGTTTTTCTTTCAGCACTTCTGTAACCAGAAAACGGCTGCCATGACACTTGTCGCCATTCCAGCTGTTAAAACTAACCATCACGCTAAGCACGCCGGCCTGTAACGCCGGGTAATATGGCGTCATGTGAGTAGATTCGAGTGTTTCGTAATCCAGCCGCGTGTCACCTTGATCTATGCCGTGGTGTGTAGCCCCATCACCTACCCAGTGTTTAACACACGCAAGCACGCCTTCAGCCTGGCACGCTTTCACATAAGCCTCGCCGTAACGAGCAGCACGCTTCGGGTCACTACCGAAGCTCTCGTAGGTTCGTCCCCAACGAATATCCTGCACCACGGCCAAAGTTGGCGCGAAGTTCCATTCCAAACCCGTGGCTAGAACTTCCTTCGCAGTCACCTCTGCGATTTTTGCCACTAGCTCGGGCTCATCGGCCGCACCCAAACCGAGATTGTGCGGGAACAGGGTTGCGCCTTTGAGATTGTTATGGCCGTGCACGGCGTCAACCGCAAACAAAATCGGCACGCCCACTCCACCTTCTGCCTGCATACAGGCCTGCCAATAGGCGTCGTTCATTTCAACCCAATCAGCGGCCGTATTCTCACCAGGTGCCGATCCGCCGCCCGATAATATCGAGCCTAATCCGTGCTCTCGTACATCGTCTGGTGTGGCCCACATACGCTCAGCCATAGTCATCTGGCCGATTTTTTGCGCCAGAGTCATCGACGACATTAGTTGCTGCAGTTGTTTGTTTTGTTCTTCTGTTAGCATTCCAGTGTTCTCTTGCTAGCCCTTACTACTCGCTGGGTGTTTGGCAACTGCTCACAGATCCGCATACAACCTTAAACGGAAAATTAGCATGAGCTACCTGCCCTGTCTTATTTCTGGCATAGACCAAAAGCCGATACGCGCCGGGCTGATCAGGCGCCGTAACGGTAACCGATGGCTGATTTGCAAAACGCTGCGTCACGGTGAGGTCGGCCGGCAAGTCTTCGGCGTCGCCACCCGACTGAGTGGCCGTGCTTTCCTGCTTTAACAACCATTCAAACTGAATATCGGGTTCGGCATCCGATAACTCTAATCGCGCCTCAACCGTTTGACCTACCTCTATGGAAAGACTGCTTTGCGCCAAAACCTTGTTCAACAACAATTGTTTGACCTTTGGCGCGGTCTGCTCCGGCCAGTGCCCGTTCCAGATCTTATACATGACATCCACCACAGCGGTGGGTTCGTCTTGCTCGGTCAACATGCCATACCAAGTGGGCGTTCGCTCCTGCTTTTGGCCCCATAAAAATGCGTAGTCGCCAATCAAGCGGTCATTCATTTGAGTAAGTACCTGCTCATAGGCACGAAGGTAATGGTCAGATTTTTCACTGCTGTTAAATTCAAGCGGCGCACCCCAAGTGGTTGCGTCTACCTCCCAATGCCCTTTGGTACCCCACTCAGTGACCATCAACGGGAATATCCAATCAATCTCGCCCAGCGCTTCTTGCAGGTCAAAGATGCCGCCGTACACCTGAATACTGAGAAAATCCAAAGCCGGTGCTCGCTGCTGAATCATTTTGGCCAGTTCAGCGTCTATACCGGCCGTGGTGCTGCTTACCAGTCGATTAGGGTCCACTTCTTTGATAAACACGGCGATGTCATTAACAGCGTCGTATACCTTCGGGTTCTTGAGGTTTAGATTCAACTCATTGCCAATAAACCAGGCGATAATGGCTGGGTGATCTCGGTAGGCCAACACTTCCTTTTTTATGCGCTCAAACTGTTGTTGAACTACATCAGGGTCGTTGTAATCAAAACCATGCCGCTCACGTTGAACGTCAAGACCAAGCGCAACAGTCAGACCCAGCTCGTGAGCACGGTCCAGCACTTTGCGATCAGGAATGTTCCATGTGCGAAACGAATTGCCACCCGCGTTCTTAAGCGCTTCTAACTGAGGGATGGCCGCCAAGTCGGTCAGGCCCATGCCAGCACCCTTGATTCGGTAAGGCTCTCCATCACGAAGTAAGGTATAAGCTTCCGCGGTACGTTTGATTTCCATTACCACGCTTGACTCACCTTCTAGCGAAGGCAGACCTACTGCTTGCTTGCTGTTGACGCTTGCCGGAGAGCACGCTGTGAAAAACAGCGCAAGAAAAACAGCCTGGAAACTGCGCACAGCTTTGCTGCAGAAAATGAAATGGCTATGTTTCGTTGATAACATGGGCGTTTGCTTCGCTTTCCAGAATGCGAACTTCTGTACCAAGCCAGGCATTGGAATCTGTTCCAACCCAGAGCTGAATTGCACCAGGCTCCGCCAGCCATTGCTGACCATTAAAGAAGGCTAAATCCTCAACGCTCAAACTGAACTCAATTCGTCTGGCCTCGCCACCACGAAGAAACACTTTCTCAAATGCTTTCAGTTCGCGTACTGGCCTGGTCACGCTGGCAACCGGGTCGCGAGTGTATAACTGAACTGTCTCATACGCGGCATGTTCACCACAGTTGCGCAGCTGTGCACTGACTCTTAGCTGCCCACCAGCCTGCTGCATGTGCTCATGCACCTCAAGCTCAGAGTATTCAAACCATGTGTAGGACAGACCAAAGCCGAATGGAAACAAGGGGCTTGGGTCACAATCCAAATGGAACGAAGTATTACCCAATGACGTTTGCCCGGCACCAATTTCTATATCATCCAACCTGAACACAGACCCTTCAACCGGTGGCCGACCTGTATTGCCATGCGCGTAATACATCGGAATCTGACCAACAACTCTTGGCATTGTGACTGGCAGCTTACCTGATGGCACTGCATCACCCATCAACAAATCACACAAGGCAGGACCAGCCTGGGAACCCGGGTGGAAGGCGTACAGCAATGAATCTACTTGATCTACCAATGGTTCAATCGTTAGTGGCCTGCCAGCCAGAATGATGGCAACGATTGGCTTACCTAGCGACTTCAATCGCTCAAGCAAGGCCATCTGCGCGCCCGGCAACCCCAAGTCAGTGCGGCAATGCGCCTCGCCGGATAGAATCGCCTCTTCGCCTAAGGCCAGAACAATAATGTCTGAATTGCTGGCCAAGGCTGCTGCTTCATCAAAATGTTGCTGGTTGTGGTCGCGGCTAAACTCGAGTGCAGCAGAAAAACTGAAACGCTCGCCCAGCTCTGATTCCAGCGCCTGACGCAAGGTCACACTGCGATCAACATCAGCGTCAAATACCCATGTTCCAAGTTGTTCGTAGGCTTGATCGGCGAGCGGCCCAATAAGGCATACCGATTGATTGCTATTGCGCTGCAACGGCAGTGCGTGATGATCGTTCTTGAGCAGCACGATGCTTTCAGTCGCCAACTTACGAGCAGCAGCATCTGCATGCTCAGTGCGAGCAGCGTGAGTGTAGTGGCGTGTACCTTCATCAAATAGGCCAGCTGCATACTTCACCGCCAATACTTCCAAACATAGCTCATCAACCAGCGATTCAGAAATCTCACCCGAATGAACCAGCCCGGCCATGTGATCTGCATAGGCATTGCTGACCATATCGATACTGACACCAGCCACAGCAGAAATTCGCCCAGCGTGCTCCGCACTTTCCGCA
This sequence comes from Pseudomonadales bacterium, assembly GCA_045105115.1. Taxonomy (GTDB): domain Bacteria; phylum Pseudomonadota; class Gammaproteobacteria; order Pseudomonadales; family JAUIET01; genus JAUIET01. Next base: position 22,368 of record JBGCDE010000074.1, read on the forward strand.
ACCCCGTGATTCATAAGCTCGGTGATAGAACACCAATCACTGACAACCAGCCCATCAAAGCCCCACTCATCACGCAGTATGGTGCGAAGCAGCCAGCTATTTCCTGAGGGTGGCATACCGTTCAAATCACTGAACGAAGGCATCAATGACATTGCCCCCGCTTTAACACAGGCATGAAACGGTCGCAGATGCACATTGCGCAACTCAACTTCAGGAATGTACGTAGTGTTGTAATCGCGACCGCTCTCACTGGCACCATAACCAACGAAGTGCTTCAAACAACTGATGAGTTGATGCTCACTGCCATTTTGGAAACCTTTCACCATTTCTGCGCCAAACACACTGGTCAGTAACGGGTCTTCTCCAAAACTTTCCGCCATTCGACCCCAACGCGGGTCTCTGGAAATGTCGAGCATTGGTGCAAACGTCCAGTTAACACCCTGGGTTCTAGCTTCTTCAGCCGCTATCTCTGCAGATTGGCGAATAAGTTCCGGTTGCCAGCTAGCCGCCATGCCCAGTGGTATAGGCATAATCGTTTTGAAGCCATGGATCACATCGCGCCCAATTAGCAGCGGAATACCATGTGCATTTTCTTCGCGCGCGATACGCTGCAGCTCGGTAAGCGTATCAGGATTGACTTCGTTAATGACAGAGCCCACCCGCCCAGCACGAATACCATCGCGTAACTCATCAGGTATATGGCCACCCTCGCTGTTAAGCTGGGTTAACTGGCCAATTTTTTCATCTAAACTCAGTTGTTTGAGCAGATCCTGAGCACGCGTAATCGCGTTGTCAGCAAGCTTGAGTTCTGCGTTCATCGGCTATCTGCCATTCCTTTTGGTTAAATCGTAATACGTTATGACAACGCTGTCATTTAATACTACAACATTTAGATGAAATGGAATAGCCCGTCTGTAAGTATCAGTTCCAGTCTTTCAGGCGGTAGAGTCGCGTACTACCATTTCACAGCTGAACGGCTGCGATGGTTCGGGCTCATTGCCCTGTATCTTCTGAATGAGACCACGTGTGGCCGCCGTGGTCATCTCGGTAATGGGCTGCTTAACCGTTGTTAAGGGTGGCCACAAATGTGAGGCCAAAGCGGTGTCGTCAAAGCCTGTAATCGACAATTGCCCCGGCACACTCAAACCAAGTTCACGGGCTTCATACAAGGTGCCGGCGGCCATATCATCATTACTGGCAATGATTGCAGTTGGCGGAGATGGCAATTCAAGCAGTTCTTTCGCGGCCGCCTTGCCAGATTCGTAGTTAAAGTAGCCCTGCACGACCAATTGCTCGTCCAAGCTTATATCTCGCTCATCCAGGGCGCGCCTATAACCGGCGAATCGCTCTGCGCTGGCGGAGTGGTCTGGGTGGCCTTTAATAAAGCCGATCCGTTGATGACCTCTATCTATGACATAGCAGGCTAAATCGTAACTGGCTTGCTCATCAGTACAGCGCACACAAATAGCATCTTTCGGAGCAGATTTGGGGGCAATCAATGCAACAGGCAGCGCCATATCCTTGAGCTGCTTGCGCAGCGCTTTATGGTCCGCCAAGGGTGGCAGTACAATAATGCCCTCAACCCGAGCATTTTCTTTGAGCTGTCGCACACTTTCAACTAGCTTGGGGTAAGGCAAAGTAAATGGACGCAAGACCAGGGTATACCCCTCCTCTTCACACGCATTGAGTGCAGCTGTTAGAATTTTATTCGTGTAACTGAAGTCTTCTGAATTTTCATACAACAGCCCAATCACGCGCGAGCCCTTGCCGGTCAGCTCGCGTGCTGCAGCACTCGGCATATAGCCAAGTGCTGTGATCGCCTCCTGCACCTTTTCGCGGGTCTTGACTCTTACATTAGGCTCATTGTTCACCACTCGGGAAACTGTCTTGATCGACACACCAGCGCGCTCTGCCACATCGTAGATGTTGGTTTTTGCTTTTGATGGTTCCACTTGTGTCCTTGGGTGCAGCTTGTGATTCGTAGTGACAGATACTGATTTTCAATCAGGCAATGCGACCATGTCAATGGGTATCAGGTGCCAAAGAAATTCGCATTCTGGAAGAAAATCCGGTTCAAAGGTAGAATATGAACAATGGTTGAATGTCTACTTTTCGATTGCGACGGGACTCTGGTTGACAGTGAGCACCTGTGCAACCAAGGTCTGGTCGAAGCGTTCACGGAATACGGCGTAACTCTGGCTACCATTGCCATGGTGAAGGAGTTCCGCGGCTGGAAACTGTCCAGAATTCTGGATACCTTGCAGTCTCGCCACAATGTCACGCTAGCAGAGAATTTTGTTCCTCAGTATAGAGATCGTGTGTCGGCGCTGTTCGAGGCTGAGCTCAAACCCATCGAAGACATTAAATACGCTTTATCGAATTTGCCGCAGGCAAAAGCAGTTGTCAGTAATGGTCCGCCCGCAAAAATAGCGCAATCGCTTCGGCTGTGCGGACTGGCGGACTTCTTCGGCAGCAATATTGTCAGCGCCTATGACGTAAACCTTTTTAAGCCGGACCCGGAAATCTACAAATACGCCGCTCGCTCAATGGGGTTTGACTGCGCGCAGTGTGCTGTTATCGACGATGGTATTGTGGGTATTGAAGCGGGCGTTAAAGCAGGTATGAAAACGTTCTTTTACAACGTGCTAGACGAGAATTGCGCTGTACCAGGTGCTATCAGCTTTAACACAATGCGTGATTTACCGAGCATTGTTAGCCAGTAACACCACCGGGGTTACTCTCTCTGTCATTTTGCCAGGCCAATACACTGGCAGTAAGCGCTGGCAGCATGGTCAGCGTGACCAAGGCGGAGCCAAGAATACCAAACATAACGATCACGCCCACACCGCGATACAGTTCAGTCCCGGAACCGGGAATCAGAACCAACGGTGCAAGACCGAACAGGGTGGTTAGCGTTGACATGGCTATTGGGCGCAAGCGCACTTCCACAGCCTCTATTACTGCCCCGGAAGCCTCCATGCCTAGTTCTTTCATATTACTCACCGCACGATGCACAATGAGTATCGGGTTGTTAACCACGGTTCCCATCAAAATCAGAAACCCCAGCATTGAGATCATGTCGAAGGGTTGAGACACAGTAGGCAGGCCAAGGAAAGAAAGCACTCCTCCCACTCCGTTCAACATTGCCAAACCAACCATGCCCCCGGCAATACCAATCGGTATGGTGGTAATAATCAGCAATGGGTAACCCCAGTGGCTAAAAATCGCCACCATCAACAAATAGATCACCAGCAAGGCCACCAGATAATTGCCCGCCAGGGCATCTCGCGTGGCATCGAGTTGATCGGCGGCGCCTGATATGACCACATCAACGTGGGCTGGGATGGCGCCTGTCTCGCGCAAATGGCCCACCAGCTCTGTGCGCACTGTGTCTACTCCGTCTTCCAACGCTACAGAACGCGGCGGTATGATATTCAAAGTAACGGTGCGGCGGCCATTTACTCGCCGCAGTGAACCGGTATCAACCGTTTCGACAATTTCGGCTAGAGACCCTAACGGAACGACTTCGCCGGTTGTCGTATAAATCGGCAATTGGGAAAGACTGGCCAGCTCAATGTTGCGCCCTGCGTCGCTGTACAGAAAAATATCAAGCTTGTCGTCATCAAGAAAAAACTCATCTACATACGTACCATCAGTCATGGCCGCCACAATAAAGCCAATGTCTTCACCAGCCAGACCCAGTTCAGCGGCTCTATCCCAATCCGGGTGCACCTGAATGAGTGGCTGCGCCAGCGCCAACGATGCGGGTTGGCTTTGAATACGAGGGTTGTCAAAAATATCGGCCGCCCGGCGGTAAGCGGCCTGTGCCACGGCATAGATCTCGTCCAGCTCAAGACCTGCAATGTCCAGATTAATACTTCGCGTTCCACCCTGGTTACTGGTAATAATTGAGCCGCGTGCGGCAAACGCGCGCATACCTGGGTATTCGCGATACTTCGCTGTCATGGCGTCCATCAGTGCTTCGATATCGCTGGCCACAACAGGCTCTGAGATTATCCGAACTAGCTGCGCGTTCACGAGAAGATTCACGTATTTAATAGGTGGCAGTGGCACCTTTCCGTTGGCATACGGAGCTCGCTCTGCGTTTACATGGGGCAGCATGAAGTCATTGATTTCTTGCGCAATGGCATTCATTGCAGCCATGTTGTAACCCGGAGGCGCGTTCATCATTGCAAAGACTTTCGGCTCTTCACCCTCTGGCAGGTACTCGGCGGCCGGTGTTAAGGTCCAGATGAGCATACCGCTGACCAGCACCGAGACCACAATGCATGCGATACGGCTGCGGCTGGTGGCCAGTATTTTTTTAACCATTCGCAGTACGCTGTTCGAGAACCTATCAAACCTCTGTTCAGTTTTAAGCGCACCACTGCGCTCAGCG
>JBGCDE010000075.1:0-27748 GCA_045105115.1 Pseudomonadales bacterium
AGGTAAAGTACTGTTCGAATCTGAACCCGCTTAGAAATCAGCGCGATGATGACTTAAATCGCCGGCCAAATCAGGGCTGATATCACGCAGGGTGAAGTGCCATTCACCGTCGGTGCATTCCAGGCTGTCGTAGTAATGCCCAATGAAAATTGGCTGTAAGGGGAAGTCAGGTGGCACGGCCTGGTTAACGGTGATGTAGCACTGGGCTGTAGCGCTTTTGCCGTCAGCATTCACCTCTATTTGTACATTGCTCATTACATGCTTGGTGTTTGGCTTGCCGTCGTAGAGAATGATATTACTCAGAGTATTCATCACCTCATCTACACCAGTATCACCCCCTGTAGGGTCGCCACGAACCAGCCAGGTTCCCTGGCTAAATAACTCCGCAAAGCCCTGAAGATCGCCAGCGTCAATGCGATAACAATATTGATTCATTAATGCGAGGATACTTTCCTGGGCACTGCTACTCATGGCTGAACTCCGAGTGTTTCCGTTTTTACAGACCAGATTTTCCAGCTTCGCGTTGCATCGGTGCATACTCATTAAATCGCGGCCCACCTGGCATAGCACCCGTGGTTATGCCGGCATCGGTAGTCAGCGTAAGACCGTTGGTATAACCAGACTCATCACTGGCGAGCCACAGTGCGGCGTTTGCAACGTCAATAGCTAGCCCTGGTCGACCAACCAGAGGTGATTCGTCCGTCAGCATTTTTGTCGCCTCATCAATCGCTTTATGGTCTTTCAGATAGGCGTCAGCCACCATAGACGTTGCCATGCTATACGGTGCGATACAATTTACGCGAATACCGTTGCCACACAATTCGGCACCGACGTTTCTGGTAAGCCCAACTACAGCGTGCTTGGCAGCGGCGTAGGCATGCGGACCCAAACCTCCCGTCACACCGGCAACGCTGGACATACTGATAATGGAACCTGAATTTTGCGGTTTCATAACCCGCGCGGCGTGTTTCATTCCGAAAAATACGCCATCGAGTAATATCGCCAGCGTGGCAGACCACTCAGGTTGCAGCGTTGTTTCTATTGGACCAATAGCGCCTACAATCCCGGCGTTGTTAAACATCACGTCCAGACGACCAAACTCTTTCACCGCTGTATCAACAAGGTTTGAAACGTCGTCTTCGCTGGTTACATTACATTGCGCAAATACCGCGCTGGCACCAAGCTCATCGGCCAGAGCCTGACCCGCCTCGATTTGAATATCGCCAAGCACAACCTTACACCCTTCTTCAGCAAACCGGCGCGCGCTGGCCTCACCAATACCACTTGCCGCTCCTGTAATGACGGCTACTTTTCCTTCAAGACGATTACCCATGATGTTCTCCTGATGTGTCAGTGTTATTTTCTAAAGAGATTCTTACCTGTCTGCTTTAAGCAGTGTTAGCTGCAGGCACGGCTATTTACTTAAATACTTCACGTCTGCGATACACTAAATCTTGCTCGCCGCGTGTACCTGCAAGTTGCGCTGGAATATCCGCAAAACCCTGGGTTGCCGGCGGCTCTGTTCTCATCCAATCGGTTAGACCAGTACGATGGCTTATTTTCCAGGTGCCTTCACGCTTTTGAAATCGATCTAGATAGCGTCCGCCCACGAAAAAATCCATTTCTGTGTCATGCGCGTTTTCAGCGGCCATTGGATCGCCCAATGCACGCATCCTGTGATAGGCCGTGAAATAAGATTCCGCATACGCGTTATCGCCTTCTAGCTCTATGAAGATATTGCCCAGTTGGTGGTGGGTTCGAGTGTGGGTGTTAAGTACGTCGAAAGCATACGCAACGAAGTCTTTTGGCGCACCCGGTTTGGAATCTAGAGAAGGGTCTGAAGACGGCCCGATAAAACCATGGGCATGTTGTGAATCAGAATGGAAAACCGAACGTAACATCGCCTCATCCAAACGATCAATCGCTCTTGCGTAGGTCATGATTACGTCGGAAATGGCGTGTTTATCCAGCACCTCTGTGAGTTGTTGTTCGCTCATAATTATCCTTTAAGGTGGTTAACACACGCTCTATGTTACATAGAGCGTGTGATAGTTGCACTACAAGATAATCAATTCACTAGTTGCCGAAGTTATAGGTAACCTCTAGTCCCCAAGTGCGCGGTGCGCGTGGTGATGCATAGGCCCACAATCCGGAAACGTTTAGGCCATGAGCTAAAGCGTCTTCATCAGTGAGGTTGCGGCCATACAGACTGAACTGTAAGTCGTTAATGGCATAGTTAACTGACATGTCGATCAGGTGCTGGGTATCGTTTTCCAGCTCTGCGCGGTTTGTCTGTTCCACAAAGTGGCTGCCAATCATACGGTAGGCGCCTCTCACCCAGGCTTGACCGCTGCCCACTTCCCACTCATAGGTTGCATCGAGTGAGCCGGTGAACTCTGGTGCTCTTCTGAAATCGAAACCGCTGTTGTCGACCAGCCCAAAGCCATCATTGAAGACGAATTCGTCGTACTCTGAATCGAGATAGCCCAGGTTCGCACGGATGCTCAGCCCTTCTGTAACGATGGCCTGTACCTCAAGCTCAACACCTTGCATGGTGGCCGTTGCCGCATTAAATACTGAAATACGTTGACCAGTCGCGCCGTCAGAGGCAAGACCAATCTCTTCCTGCTTGTCCTGATAGTCCATGTAGAAGATTGCGCCATTCAATCGCACTCTGGAATCTGCCCACTCAGACTTAAAGCCCAGCTCGTAGTTATCAACAGTCTCTGGGTCGTATGGGATTCGGGCCGATTCTTGCGAATCTACACGTCCGTTGAAACCACCACTGCGATAGCCTTTCGACCAGGTTGCGTAAATCATGGCGTCATCGCTAGGCCGGTAACGCACGCCAACTTTAGGCGTAAACTCTTCCCATTCTGCACTTGGGTGGTCAGGTCCTGTTGACAGATTACCCGTCTGTTCCGACAGCTTCTCATCTTCCGTATAACGACCACCGAAAGTTAGGCTCCAGCTATCATTCAGCTCATAATCACCCTCGAAAAACAGGGCCAGCGAGTCTGTTTCCTGATGCGTGTTCTGCGGGATGTCTACAACTGTGTCTGGCACCGAGAATGTGATCCAACTGCGCAATCGAATATCGTATTCAGATTCCCAGGCATAAGCACCAACAACCAGCTTCAAGGCTTCGCCCGCATCATAGGTAAAACGCAGTTCATGGCTCTGCTGTTCATACTCGGCAGGTCGGTCTGTACCAAACAGCATTAAAGGTTCAGCCGCCCAGTTCGAAATGATGGTTTCCTCTGTCTCGAAACTACCGTAAATGTAGTTCATACGCAGACTGTCTGTGATATTCCACCGAGCCTCAAAGATATGGGTCTGCGAGTCGAACGTTGCATCGGGTTCAGCTGGAATCAAATCCGCGATAGGTGACACAACGATGCCATCTGGTGACATATCGGCCGTTGTAGGGCGAAAGAACTGTGTGTTTACGGCGAATCTGTCACCTGAACTAGGTGTACTTACTGACTGAGCGCACAAGCCAAAGGCGCCGCAAAACAAAGTGTCACCTTGGGCCATATTGAGAAGTGGCGGTGTGTCCTGTTCGGTTTGCTCGTCCTGGAATGTGTATTCAATTTCCACGTCATCTGTGGCATTGAATAAGAAGTTGGCACCAAACGATTGATAATCAACCTGGCCACGATCATCGCCAGTAGCCGTTTCGGTAAAGTAGCCTTCTTGCTGGTCGTGCTTCGAAGCGGTCAACTTAACAGCCAAATTGTCGGAGATACCGAAATTGACCAGGGCATCAACGTAGTAGGTGTCGTAGTCGCCGATACCCGCTCGCAATTTTCCGCCTAACTCACCGGTAGGTCTGCTGCGGTTAACGTTGATGGTTCCGCCAATCGTGTTACGACCAAACAATGTTCCCTGAGGACCTCGCAATACTTCAACCGAGGCCAGATCAATGCTTCGCAAAATGGCGCCACTGTTGGCACCGATGAACAATCCGTCAACCGTCACACCAACAGCTGGCTCAAAGTTCTTCTCGACATCGGCCACGCCGATACCACGGATGTACATGGCTGCGTTGCCGCCAGGGCCCTGGGAAGTGTCGTCGATGATTAAATTCGGAGACATAAATGCCAGATCCTTAATGTCTCTGGCAAAGCTGCGCTCTATTTCAGTTTGACTAAGTGCGCTGACAGATAAACCTACGTCCTGAAGATTTTCCTCTCGCTTTCTAGCCGTTACCACAATTTCTTCTAGAGCCGTCTGTTGCGCCACAGCAAATTGCGGCACAGCGCTGCCAACTGCAGCCGTAGCAACCGCAAGTGCGGTGCTTATCATTGTCTTTTTCATGCTTAATCTCCGATTTAATTAGTTGTTAAGTGGTTTCTAGTTCAGCCGCGCTTTCCGCAGTAGCAGCCTCTGGTGCCGATAGCACGGCACCTGGAATTGGGTTGAAGTAATGAATCTTGACCTTGCGCTCGATGATCTTCCAAACAGCGTCTTCTCGTAATAGTGTGTCGTTATAAGTGGCGCCAACAATTGTGCAAACCGTTTCACCTGCAAGAAGCCCCATACAATCAACGTCACACACAGACGTGGCGCTGACATCATTTTGAAACTCTATGCGCAAGTTTGTAGTGAGGTGATGTGACTCGCCCCAGGCGGGCCAAAGAACATCATAGATTGCTTCTCGAATACCTTTGTGCCCTTCGAAACGCCCGAAAGGTGGGCCAATGTCCCAAACGCAATCTTCTGACCATATACTCAGAAAGCGTTCAAAGTCTCGCTTGTCGAATCCATGACAATAGTCTGACGCCAGGTCACGGATGGCCGAGCGCGATTCCAACTCAGTAATTCTACTGACAAGTTCAGCTATAGTTGCGTTGCTTGCATTCATCCAAACCTCATTGCTCGTCGTTATAATTCATTGAGCAGGTCTACGGGTTAAGCCTATGGCAATCATCTTCCTTGTTTGCGTCTAGCAAGTCTATATAAGCCACTTTTGAAGTCAACAGCTAAATTAGCGGCTGTGCAAATAACACACAAAGCTAGAATTCGGGCGCTAAACCGAAGGGCGCCAGTGGGATTCAGGAAGGCTAACATTAAGCTGGAAAGTGGCATAAAATCGCGCCTGGGAAAAGGCACTGCACACACAGAGAATAATAAGAATATGTCCGAAGACGACGACCAGCCGCAATACTTCGAATTCGAAAATCGACGCATGCAAATGATCATGAGCTGGGTGATCAGCGTGGTACTGTTTTCTTTTGGCGCTTTCCTGCTATTTGCGCTGGTTAAGCTGGACCCCAACGAGGCGCAATATTGGGACAAACTTTTGTGCGCTCAGTTTCCAGTTATTGTTGGCGTGCCACTTGCCGGTCTAGGGGCGCTTTTTGTAACCCTGATTCTCAAGATTGCGATTGGTCCGCTGGAATTTGAAATTGCCGGTTTAAAATTCCAGGGCGGTGCAGCGCCCATCGTTTTCTGGATACTGTGCTTTCTCAGCATTGTGCTGGCAATCAGTATGCTTTGGCAGACTGGTATTGATCCAGTTTGTTAGGTGGTAATCGGGGAGAAAAACGGGGACAGACCACGGTTTAAAGTAAACCGTGGTCTGTCCCCGTTTTTCTCCCCGTTTTTGCAGCACAGTTAATCTTCATCGTTCAGAAAGAAGTACAGAAAACCTCCCAGACAGACCAAGCCTAAAGAAAATACCAGCACCTTGTGGTTGTTAAACCATTTATCGGCATCCACTGCGCTGGCAGCCAGCGGCTCGAAGTAGAACGTTACTATTCCAAGAATGCCCACCACTAGCGCGGCAAAAGTAAAACGAGTTTTCACCACGCCTTTTAAACCGTACATCTCACACACGCCCATTATTCCCAACAGGGTTAGTGGAACATAGAAAAACATTGAAGAGCCCCACAGGCCAAAAAAGAGAGTGGTCCATGCAACCAAGCTCAGCGTTTGTGAGTTTTTAATCGCCCACGCTTTAAGCGTTGATTTCGGCGAAGCATGAACCCTCTCAGGCTGTGCATATGTTTTCTTGTCGCCAGGCGATCCTAATGATGATTCATAAGATGCCAACTGATCGCTTGCACTGTTAGGTCTAAATACGAACTCTCCACCCTTGTCACCTACGTGGCGTAACGGCGAACCAACCGGCGTTTGCTCAGCATTATTCGCAGTCACTGTTTTTACGTACTGAACCAACTCTGACACACAGAAAGTACTGTCTGTTTGATTGCGAAGAAAATAGATCAGGCTTTCACTGAACGGACTATTCTTGCCCGGTTCGCCATCGGCCACTACTTCGTTTCGGCCCGATGCCAAACCCCAACGTGATGGAATCTGACCTACGCGCTGGTGGTAACTGGAACCACCGCCAGCGCTACCGACTGATCGCGACTGGCCAAACAAGCTACCGGAAAAACAAGCGTCGGCAATCATAAAAGTATGCAGCGAGGGAATAGCGCGAATGGTATTGGATATTTCGGAATTCGGAATATAGTCGCCTATGTTGTTCTCTTTCGCATCCACGGGAATCCAATACCCCTGTTTGAAGTCTTCATCGAAATGACCGTGACCGCTGAAAAATATAAGCACACTATCTTCGGGCTTAACACGCTGAACTAGACTGCGAAACTCCTGAAAGATACGCTCTTCAGTGGCAGTTTCATCCGTGATCAGGCAAACATTTTCGGGGCGAAAGTCATACTCTGATTGCAATGCATCAGCAATATCAGAGGCATCGCGCACAGCATTATGCAATGGCGTGCAATCTTGGTACGCATCTATGCCTATCGCAAGTAAGTGATTTTGACCAAGTTGCTGATTGGGAGGATTGTCTTCAGCTTCTTCTGCATCCCAAGCTGGTGCGCGAGTATTTGTCATCTGTTAACCGGCCCACCTGGAGTTTTTGTTCTTGGGCAGAAAGCGTGTTGCGCACAACACAACATCCGAAACAGCGTCTGCACCTGCGAATATTAGCATTGTGCCTGCATTCATGCCCGCGATTTCTAAGCGCTTAAACTCTTATATAGCCATTGGGAATTCACCGCCGTTGCCTTAGAATACATCACCCCACTAGTCCGAGTAACGCAGCATGTCAGACGCCGCAAAAGACACAACAGAACAAGCCGAATTCAGAGCGCATTGTCGCGACTGGATTGCAGCAAATCATCCAGGCCAACCGCCGGTGCACATCCCCCAAGGGGCACTTGAGTTAAGTGATCCGGCGGCATTAGAGTGGCTGCAAAAATGGCAGAAGTCAGCCTATGAAGCCGGTCTTGTAGGCGCAGACTACAGCGAGGATTGCGGTGGTGGCGGCAGAAACAACTGTCAGCGCGTAGCGAATCAGGAAATGCAGCGCGCGAAAACACCCTTCTTTCCGAACATCATTGGACTAGGAATGGCGGCACCCACTGTTTTCTTCCACGGGCGCGAAGAGGTTAAGCAGGAATTGCTGCCCAAGTTGCTGTCGGGTGAAGAAATGTGGTGCCAAGGCTTTAGTGAGCCAGGTGCAGGGTCAGATCTTGCCAATCAGCAAACGTTTGCGAAGAAAGACGGCGATAAATGGATAATCAATGGGCACAAAGTGTGGACTTCTTTAGCGCACTTCGCCGAGTGGATGATCTTACTGTGTAGAACGTCAAAGGAAGACAAGTACAACGGCCTCTCCTACTTTGTTGTACCCATTAAATCGGCTGTGGGCAAAGGCGTGACCATCCGCCCCTTGATAAAAATGACCGGCGAAACTGGTTTCAATGAAGTGATCTTTGAGGATCTGGTCGTTGAAGACAAGTATCTGCTTGATGAAGTGGGTGCGGGCTGGAAAGTGGCAATGACCACTTTGTCGCACGAGCGCGGCGCAGGCCCACTCACCACACCCATCGCAGGCGGCCAGGTAAGCGCTCAGAAAAAAGGGTCGGCGATAGGTAACGCAGCTGCGTTAATTGATCTGGCTAAACAGTCGCATCGAAATGGCAAATCGGCCGCTGAAGACGACGTGATTCGTGATGAAATCATGCAGCTGATGATACGCCAGGAAGGCTTTCGCCAGAATCAGCGCCGTATTCCAATCTCAGCGCTTAACGATCATCCGATGCGCATACCCCTACAACACAAACTTCTAGGGACCGAACTGAATCAGGATATTGCACAACTGGCGTACGAAATTGAAGGTGCGGCAAGTAGTTTGTACGTTAACGATGAGAATGCTGCCGCGGGAGGTCAATGGCAACTGGCGTACATGAACAGTTTTGGCGTCACAATTGCTGCTGGTGCTAATGAGGTGCAGCGTAACATTTTAGGCGAGCGCGTTTTAGGCATGCCCAAATCCAAATAATCAGCAAAGTCAGATCACGCTAACAAAGTAACGGAACACACATGACACAATCTCAGAATTTTGGCTTTGGCGATGAAGAAGCCATGCTTAAAGAAGCCGCAGCAAAATTTTTTGCTGATAACTGCCCGGCAAACGTAACCCACGCACTAGTCGCCGATAACTCAGACATTCATCGACCTATTGAAAGCAAATGGGATCAAAACCTCTGGCAACAAATTGTTGAACTTGGCTGGACTTCGGTCTGCGTGCCGGAATCAGCCGGCGGTATTGATATGCCGGTGGTTGCCGCTGTAGCACTTGCCGAAGAAGCGGGCAAAGCGGCCTTCCCTTCACCACTGTTAGCAACATTCAACGCAACGTTTGTGGCACGGGCATGCAAGTCAGACGCGGCAACAACTTTACTTGGCGAAATAGCCATGGGCACGCCAACAACACTCGCCATCACGAATGAAAAAGGCTCATGGGAAGCACAAGACACCGATGTGACTGCACACGAGGGCAAGCTCACTGGAACGGCTTACTTTGTTCAAGACGCGCAAAAAGCGGATGTGTTTGTTGTGTCGGCTAAGACTGAAGATGGAGTTGCACTGTATAGAGTAGATTCAAATGCAGATGGTCTCAGCCTGCAGGCAGACGGCATCATCGATTTGACACGTGATCAGGCCCGTCTTCATTTTGACGGTGTGGCAGGTGAGCTACTTACAATAAATGGCACACAGGCTCTTCAAGACGCATACCCGGCTATTCTGTGCATCACGGCTGCCGACATGGTGGGCAGTGGCGAGTGGCTTTTGCAAACCACCACTGAGTACGCTAAAACGAGAGTACAGTTTGACCGACCTCTTGGCTTCTTCCAGGCAGTAAAGCATCCATTGGTTAACGTAATGCTGGACATTGATGCTGCCAAGTCACTTACGTATAACGCGGCCTGCGCAGTCGCTGAAGAACCGGAAAATGCACTGAGACTGGCACGAATGGCAAAATCGGCTGCCAGTGATATGGCCGTCTTTTCGTCAAGTCGCGCTGTGCAATTTCATGGCGGTATAGGCTTCACCTGGGAGTGCTTTGTTCACTTGTATTTCAAACGACAAATGCACAATCATATTCTGTACGGCGATGGAAAATACCAGCGATCAAAACTGGCTGAAATGCTAATCGATGTGGCCGCCTGATTTATCAGCTACTGGCGATTTATACTAAGAGCCATCGAAAATTTTCTTTTTTTCAGCGATAATCATCGCTGATGGTGAATGGAACCCCAAGAGAGTAATGATCATGCAATCCATTATTGCTGAAATGCGGGTATTGCCCGAAATTGACGCCGCAAACGAAGTAAATCGACGAGTCGACTTCATAAAGAGCCAATTGAAAGGGGCATACATGAATACGCTGGTGCTAGGCATCAGTGGCGGAATAGATTCATGCACATTGGGCCGCCTTGCACAGTTGGCGGTCGATCAGTTAAACAGCGAAGGCAATGGTGAATACCAGTTTGTTGCCGTGCGCCTGCCTTACAATGTTCAAAAAGATGAAACCGACGCGCAGGATTCCATCGACTTCATTCAACCCAGTCAAGCGCTCACGGTTAACGTGCAACCAGGAGCGGATGCAATACACGAGGAAACTTGTCAGGCATTGGAGAACAAAGGGCTTCTGCCCAGCAGCGACAGTAAGCGCGATTTTATTAAAGGCAATGTAAAAGCACGTACCCGCATGGTTATTCAGTATGAAATTGCGGGCATGCTCAATGGTTTAGTACTGGGAACGGATCATTCGGCGGAAAATATCACGGGGTTTTACACCAAGTACGGTGATGGAGCCTGCGACATAGCACCACTTTTTGGCCTGAATAAACGCCAGGTAAGACAAGTCGCTGAACATCTCGGGGCACCTGCCCATATTGTACATAAGGCACCCACGGCCGATCTCGAATCACTAAGCCCGCAAAAGGCGGATGAGCAAGCGCTGGGAATGAGCTACGACCAAATTGATGATTTTCTTGAAGGGCGATCAATAGATCCCGACATTGCGCAAAAACTGGTTGAGATCTATGAAAAAACCCAGCATAAGCGGGTTCCAATACCGACTATTTATGACTGATAAAATGCTGTGAAGCGCTGGGCACAGGACGATAATTAAGTCTGAGCCTCTATCGTATCAATACTAACAGCTTGCCCGTGCGGAGTGGTCTGATAAGCCTCTTGCCACGCGGTTTTAACAGTTCCAAGTTCCTTATCAGACACCAGGTCCTTCGAAACGACCAGCTTCTCCAGTGCTCTTACCCACAGTTGGTAGTAGTCACTGCCATCTTCCTCAAAGCCGTTTTCACTGGCGTGTGCAATCTCAAAGCCGATGGCATCAGCCCATTCTGGCCAGGAAATCAGCTTCTTCTGAATCAGCTCAACGGCCATAGCAAATGCTTGAGCCTGCCAAGGCTCGGAAAACACCGGGCCCTCATCATCGACGATGTCGTCCGGTAACAGTTCGGCAAGACGCGTATTAAGTTCAGCTTGGCTCAAGATAACTGTCCCATAGATCCAAATTGACAGAGTCGTTTGCGTTTGCAGCACTGCCCCACAACTCACTTGCCTTAAAGCGGACGGTATACACTCTTTGCAGGGCCGCAGGTTTTAGGGCGGCATTGTCGTCAGCGAAAATGAAATCGCCATTATCAAAAATGACCTCGCCAAGCCTGCCACGCGCGTACCGAGGTAAACGTGTATGACCTGCACTGTGCATCTTTTGGCTGCGCACCTTATCACCCGGCTTAAAACGCGCTTTTGCCATTCGTGGTGGTGGCATCGGGGTGTTATGCATAAAAAGCTCAGCAAGCTGGTCAGCACTTTTATTTTTTGAACTTTTGGTTTCTTGCTCGCTGGGAACATTGCCCAAACGTATATCTTCCAGCTGCGCAAGTGGAAGAGCCCTGGTTTCTTCTAGCTGCTGTAGCATTGAATGCAACCAACGTTCAAAATAGCTCAATGACAGATAATCACCCGGTGGCAAAGATTCAATCAGGAAGCGGAATCGATCTACGTTGTTTCCGGTCAACGGCGATAACAATAAATTGAGCGCGAGCGTTCGCGCCTCCCAGTCATGCTGAAAGCTATTATCATCATCACGCACCGGCACTAGACCAAAACCGTGCATTCCACCCATGTCATGTATGCTGTCCATTAGTTCAAACTCGCGCCGTACCGATCATGCCATTTCGGGTGACTTTTTCGATCAACTCTTCTTCCGATAGACTTTCCCAGTCGGCGGGTTGTTGAGGCAGCACCAGGTAACGCAGTTCAGCAGTGCTATCCCATACTTGAACAGCCATGCTGTTTTCAAGTTCAACACCAAACTCCCCCAATACAAGCCTGGGCTCGCTCACTGCACGCGAACGGTATGCAAAGGATTTATACCACCGCGGTGGCAAGCCAAGCAGTGACCAGGGATAGCAGGAACACAAAGTACAAACGACCATGTTATGTGTATCGGCGGTGTTTTCTACGACTCGAAGGTGAGTTCCTTCTACACCCACAACACCCAATTCGGCGCACGCGGCCGACGCGTCCTCCAACAGGCGTGCTTTGAACACCGGGTCGGACCAGGCGCGGGCTACAACTCGCGCGCCGTTTCGCGGCCCAACCTGATTCTCATAAAGATCAACAATCGCATCGATTGCTTCGCTATCAACCAAGCCGCGTTGACTTAGCACTGTTTCAAGCGCCTTTACCCTTAATGCGGTATCAGAAGGAACGGCGTGGTGATGATCATGATCGTGGTGATCGCTCATGGGGTCGATTAGCCTGATTCGTTTTCAAACAACTTACGGAACGAATATATAACACGAATGGTCATTATTGCCATACTCTGTTCTCTTGAAACCAAATGCATCTCAGAGGGCGTCAATTAGGTAGCGAGCCAATTTTTCATTCGAGGCATAGATTATACCTTGATGGTTCATAAACGTTGAATCACTGCGATTCAAATCCAACGGCTCACCAAAGATATTGCTTGCCCAACCCCCGCTCTCTCTTGCAATACACGCGGTGGCTGCGTAATCCCAGATACTACCACCGCCGTCTTCAGCTTTGGGAAGTTTCACATAACAGGCTGAAGAGTGATCCAGAACCTGACACGCATTTTTCACAGCACCACTGCCATATTCGATTTGAAGATCTTTGAGTTCCAAGCTCTTTGCACAAGTGTGGAGTGCATCAATTACCCGCTCAAACTTTTCATGTCTTTTAAAACTGGCGTCCGCATAAACTACTAACGATCTAGAATTTTTCGGTCGCCTGCTAAATGGTGCGAAATCTCGATAAGCCCCCTCGCTCTTGATAGCGTGTATCACGATTGAATCGACCGGATCATAGACAACACCGATTAATGGGCTGCCTGATTGCGCAACGAGTGCGATTGAAACCGCGTAACCGGACTTTCCTTCCACAAAAGGTAAGGTGCCATCGAGTGGATCCACGCACCAGAAACAAGCTGCGCGCAAACGCTCGGAAACCAAACCGGGATTAGGTGATGACGATTCTTCGCCCACAAATGCAATGTCAAACTCTTCCGACACCGTCTTCAAACGTTCACGAATAATCGCTTCACTGCGAATGTCTATTTCCGTCACGAGCTGTGACGCATCGCTATTTCCAGCGTTCTTGAATTGTCTTTCTATGTTTTCTGAGGCGGCATTTTTAACAAACTGGCCAGCCTCTGTTGCCGCTTCAATCGCGACTTCGCACAATTTTGATAAAGGAAGCTCGTGAATCACGACTGTAAATCACTTAAAACGCTTCTAGTGAGTCGCTCACTATAGCTATTGATTTTCCAGTGTCCGGGGCTCCAACCTTTCAAAAAACGATGAAAGTCCGCCCAGGCAAATGCGTAAAGTGCGCGCCACTCCTGCTCTAATTCAGCGGTATCTACGGCTTGTTGTTTCTCTTTAACACGGCTCTTCAGCGCGGAAAAATAATACGCAAGCAATGCCTCTTCCAACGCTGCACATTCTTCTTCGCTTAAGCAACTACCTATAAAATAGGCCACGTCTTTCATGCCACAACCCCGGCCTACGTATTGAAAATCAACAGCCGAGACTTTCGGTTGCGGCGTATCATCGCTAAAGCAGAAGTTAGCCAACTTGGCATCTCCGTGCACCAGGGTTTGATATCTGCATCCACTTAACTGTTGGTCAATTAAATGCGCGGCATCTCGCAAGGCGATGTCTTCCATGGCCGCCAATTCGTCAGGGCGAGTAGCCAAATGCCAATAGCTACCGCATTCCCACAGACCGTCTGAGGTACTTTCTAGAAACCTTGCATGAAAGCTCGCTAACCAATTCAGACAAGCGTGAATGTCTCCTATCTCAGCGCTTTCTTTTCTCACGTGAAAACCGGCTGCATCAAGATCTGTCAGCAGCAACACCGTTTCATTCTCCGAAGCATCAACCAGAAGACAGCTTGGCACGGGGCAGTCGTTGCCGCATTGATAAGCGTACTGTTGGTACCAACAAGCCTCCACTTGATAAGAGCGAATTTTACGTTGGTGAGAAAGCCCTGTATTCCAGCCGCGGGGATGGCTGGCCTGCTCAGGCAACTTAATATGCTTGAGAATGACAGATGAATATTCACTGCCTTCAAGTTGCAGGCGAACAATCTCGCCATAGCCACTCCATAGAGATTGAAGAACAGTGGTTTTGGTAATTGCGGTTGCGCTTGTAGCGGCTAACACGCTATTAATGATGGCTTGATTCATGGCGTTAATATAAACATGAAATTCAACAACGGCCATATTAATAGAAGGCATTTTCCGTATTAATGCGCCCGACATTCCATTCTATAGCCACTTATTGTCGTTTCACGGGCAATGCGCCACTGCTATGGAAAAATGAAAGCGAATACGCTTATGATAGACAGCAACGTCTAGGCGTTCTATGTCTGACAACCACCGATCTGGAGCAATACAATGGCAATTCAACCACGCGACGAACAAATGGCTGCGTTGATAGAAAACGACCCAGGTGGTCCAGTCAACATGTTGAACTTGCTGAAATTCAAGGAGTTCGCAGAGTACGAAGACGGCAGCGATTCAACGTTGCCAGGTAAGGATGCCTATATGCGTTACGGCGCGAAGGTGGCCGAATTAGTTACCAAGCTTGGTGGCGAGTTTTTATTTTTTAGTGACACTAATACACTGCTCATCGGTGACGGCGATTTGCAGTGGGACATGGTGGGCATAGTGAAGTACCCGTCTGTGGCAGCTTTCATAGAAATGACCAGCAGTAGCGAATACCAGGAAATTCATTTTCACCGCGACGCCGGCTTGGCGCATCAGCAATTGGTGCAGTGCTGAAAGAATCGATGCCTGCCCTCTTTTTAGCCACTTACTTCATAACGGTCTAATATTTCGCGCAGAGAGCGACTAACCATTGTTTGCTGGCGAATCATTTCAAGCTTTGGCCAGGCGCAACGCTCACCCGAGGCAACCAATTTCTGCACTTGCTTTTCACCCGGGAAACCCAGCAGATTCATTGGGTTTATCAAACGGTAGTCAGGAAGAATGTTGATATCCCCAACATAATCCTGATTGATAACAGAACGGACCAAACTGGTGGCCTGGGTGATTGGGCCGTTGCGCTTATCAGCTCGGTCGACAATCATTGTGACGGCATTAATCCATTCGCGTGCGGCACGCCGGCTCGCAGTTTGAAGCAGGCCAAGTGACGTTTGCTTGCGGTGCCCGTCGGTTACGAAAGGCAGCACGTGCGGATTGGTCTGGCTGACAATGTAGTGGTTAACACCGTACAAACGCGCAAGACGTTTGGCCGGCATGTCGTCGCTAACCGAACCATCTACCCAACGCCGCGATGGCAGGTAGCTCATACGCTGCCCATCATCATCTAGCGCCTGCAGAGTCACCGGAGGAAAGATACCCGGTACAGCGGCAGAAGCCATAACAGCACTGCGAACTAATACGCTGGGTGAGGTTGTGGCATTGAGCAGGCGCGAATTCTGGTGAGTTTCCGCAGGCGCTATAGATACATTCATCGCTCTGCCCGTCTTTTCAAACGCTCTCTGGAACGTCAGATCATCGGGAAGGTATTGGCTAAGTACCTCTTCTAGGTCAACGGGGTCAGCGATACCGCCGCGCTTGGAGGGTTCGGGCATTTGCTGAAGAAATTTATCCGCTTGCAGCAAGTCATGCAATTCCTCGTCAGTATGGCTACAGACGATACTTCCAACGATTGAGCCACCGCTGGAACCTGACATCACCATAGGCAAAAGATCGGCCTCTAGCAGCGCACGAACAACCCCTAAGTGGAAATACAGTAAAGACCCGGAGCCACTCATCATAAACGCGGAGTGCCCAAAGCAATGACTGGCGCGACGGAAGAAATCGAGCTTTTCCTCGTGTGTAATGTCGCCACTGTCTTCAGCCGCGAGATGCTCCAAGGTATGAACAATCTCTTCTATATATTGGTCGATCAGGTGCTTGGTGCCTGACAGTGCGTGCCCGTAAAGGCCGGCGCGCCCCATGCCTCCCATGTTGCCGTGTATGCCCTCATTAAGCGTATACAGCAAGCCGCGACTATTATGTCGCGCATTCAGGCTGCGAAGCCGGTCAAGTCGTGCTCTTATGGATACATAATCGTATTGACGACTCTGGTCTTGCTTGCGCCAGCGATCCAATCCCTTATGCTTGTCGATTGCATGAGCAGCTTCTTGCCACTGCTGATAACTTTCCGCGTTCTTAAGTGCCCGTGTTAACTGCTGTTCTTTAGCCACAATTAGATCAAACTTCCTTTAAACAAACATTGATAAGTGTAGAAGCGGATAAGAATTTATCCCACCGACACATCTTTTAGCTATCAGCACACAAGCGAAAAAACGGCGAAGAACAATTCGATGTAACTTAACGCACCACGGTCGTTCCGCCATCTACAGGAATGATCTGCCCTGTGATAAAACCGCCAGCCGTACTTGCAAGCATAATGGCTAGCCCGGCAATGTCCTTCTCTTCGCCCCAGCGCTGTAAGGGAATAGAAGCACACTCCAACTCATACTGATCCTTGCTCACGTACTCGGTCATTGCCGTGAAAAATCGCCCGGGGGCAATCGCGTTCACGCGTATGTGTTTTTCGGCAAGTACTGCTGAAAGGTTGCGCGTTACCTGATGGATAGCTGATTTGCTTGGCGCATAGCTTAGCGTGTCAGTTTCGCCGCAAATACCAGCAACTGAGCCAATGTTAATCACACTTGCCGTGTTATCGGCACTAGCACCGCTTGCAAGCAGCGGGGTGAGTTCACGAGTGAGAAAGAAAGGCGACTTAACGTTCAAGTCCATCACTTTGTCCCAGCCCATTTCCGGGAAATTCTCAAAGCTCTCCAACCAGCCACGCCCGGCATTGTTTACCAATACATCAATGCTCTCTTCGCGTTCTTTTAATGTATTCGCAAGCGCCATTACTTCATCCATGCTGCTAATGTCGCCAGGCAGTGATACGCATTCGCCAAAGGCCGATAATTCTTGCGCGGCTGCATTACAGGCGTCTGCCTTCCGCGCAGTGATGTAAACACGCTTTGCTCCAGCGCCAAGAAACGCCTTGGCCATGTAAAAACCAAGACCGCGCGATCCGCCTGTAACAACACAGATTTTGTTCTGCATGGAGAAAAGTTCGTTAAGCATGGTGTTTTATCCTTGGAAGTATTTGGAAGACAAGCGCTTGATTTCTAGCTTGCCTGTAACATCGACATAATGGCACAGATACTGCCAATATAAAACAAGCACAGCGGCGAAGGATTCTGCTGAAGCTTTGTAAACAGATGAAAAAGTCAAATGCTTGTTTACGTTTCACTGAAGAATTCGTTAATCGACATCGATTACTGTCACTGCAAGCACTTAGTTCGGAGCATGCAATGCATAAGAATAGCGAGATCACTGAGTTACGCAGCGAAACAAGCAAGCGATACTGGATTCAACGCGCACAAGCAGAGAACTTTTTCACCTGGCCAGCCTGGCTGTGGCTGCTGGGATTGCTGTTACTACTTATTTGGGGCTTGTTCGTAACCGCGCCGCACATTGAACAGCAGGTAGAACAGCAAGTCACCAACACACTCAACAATAGTAAGCAGCAACTCACCCTGAGAAATGTGGAGGTCAGTGCCGATGGCCAAAGCGTTAGCGTAGCAGCTACCGGTTCAGACAGTACACGCTCTTTAGCTGAGTCTCTGGGTCATGGTTCGCAGTGCGCAACCGTATTCGGCGAGCTTACCTGCCCAACCGACGTGAGTATTGAATTGAAGCCCGCAGCGCAAGAACCAACAACTGTCATTATAAAAAACAAGAAAGCAATAGCTCACAATTTTCTGGCGAAGCTGTCTAATGAGGGCCTGGTTATTGAAGGTAAAGTTGCGTCCGAGGACACACTGAATAAAATCTCTAATGTCCTCGATGTTTCTTACCCCGTGCTTGAAAACAAACTCACTGTTTCAGGCAAGCTCTCAAGTGGGGACGACGCCTGGGCGGCTAGCAAAGCCGGAGGATTACTGGCGCTGGCGCAAAGCGGAAAAGTACTCTGGCAAGACGGTGTTCTGAGTGCAACCTTACTGAGCACATCGGAAAATGAAGCTGCGATAAGAGCAGTTTTCCAAGATTCAGAAAATACCGAACGATACGGCAGCCTGAATCTTCAGCTACAGGAAATTGTTAGTCGATGTGATGAAGCATTTTCCGATTTACTCAAGGAAAACTCGATACTTTTCCAAACCGGAAGTTCAGTCATCGCAGCAGAAAGCGCTAATTTGCTTGATCGAATTGCCAAACTAGCTGTCGATTGCAATATGGGGCTCGACATTGAAGGACACACAGATTCTGTCGGAGCTGCTGAAGACAACAATTCATTGAGTTTGTCTCGCGCAAATGCGGTCGTTGACGCGCTCAGCGTCAGTGGTGTTGATTTGAAACGCCTTACGGCTTACGGCTTTGGGTCTGTACGGCCCATTGCCGGCAACGACACCGCAGCGGGCAGAAAGAAGAATCGTCGCATCGAAATTCGCGTAAGCAAGATTAACTAATAAATTCCAAGGCTGATAATCAGATAACCATCTGGAGGTTCCATGACATATCTAATTGTAAAGATTTTATTCCTGTTACTACTGGCCACTTTATTTGGCTTCTTATTAGGGCGTTGGTGGGTCCGACGGCAGTTCGTAGACGTTAGTGAGTCCTACGAGAGTTTCAAACGTGCGGCAGAATCAGCCAACGATGCACCGTGGGGCGATCTGTTTTCACGATTCGACGGCTTAGAGCCGTTGTTTCGCAGCACAGTAAAGTCCGAACTCGACGCGCAACCTGCTATTGAAATGCCCGACCTGGATCAATCTGAGGTGCTCAGTCATTTGAACATGCTGTCAAACAGGATAGAAAGCCTTCCGGTCCCTGAGGCAGTTGACCAGTCTCATACGCACCAGCGCATTGACGACCTGGAAGCTTCAATCCGGGCGCTGCCCGTGCCGAAAGACCCTGAACCGCTCAATATTGACCCTTTACACGAAGGTATCGCGAGCCTTTCAACCCAAATCAATGCAATTCCTGCACCGGTGCTGCCCGAGCGCGTAAATCTTTCCCCAATTGAGCAACGGCTGAGCGCGTTGGAAGTTAGTATTCGCAACCTGCCTAAGCCCGTAACACCTGAGCCGGTTGATTTGAGCCCGCTCAACCAAGGTATGGCTGCTCTTGATGCAAGCATCAAGGCCATTCCAAAGCCACCACAGCCAGAGTTCGTTAACCTGGATCCTTTGAATCAACGTATTAGTGCACTCGATGCCAGCGTAAAGGCCATTCCCAGACCAACTCAGTCACCAACAGTAAATCTGGAGCCCTTGAATCAGCGTATAGCGGCGCTCGATGCCAGCGTAAAAGCTATTCCTAAGCCTATCCAGCCTCAAACTGTGAACCTGGAACCCATTAACCAGCGCATCACCGCTTTGGATCAATCCATCAGAAACCTGCCCAAACCAGCCCAAGCGACACCGGTTGATCTAACACCGATTAATCAACGTCTTGCCGCACTGGAAGCCTCGTTCAGACGCCTATCGGCATCACCGGGCACAGACCTGAAACCTGTGGAAGGGCGCTTGTCGTCTATATCGGAACGCTTGAAAAAGTTGCTCGACTCAAGCGAAGAAACTCCTGTTCAAGCTACGCCATCTGCACCTATAAGCAACGTTCAGAAAGAGCCTCGACTGCTCAAATCTGCGAGCTTTGGCACAAAAGATGACTTGAAACGCATATCCGGCGTGGGTCCAATGCTTGAAGATCTGTTAAACAAACACGGGGTGTACTACTTCTGGCAAATAGCGGATTGGAGCAAGGGCGACATACAGGTGATTGGAGCAAGGGCGACATACAGGTAATGGATGCCAGGCTCGATGTGTTCAAGGGTCGAATCGAACGTGACGACTGGGTACAGCAAGCGCAGACCCTATCAAGAGGTGAAGGTGCCGCTCGAAAGCCCGCTGAATAAGCGGTGTTCTCTGTGCTGGAGTCTGTGGCGGCGCCGCAGACTCCAAAGCTTTTGCTTGAAACCTTCTGCTGATACTTCTCCGACCGGACAAACACTTGCAACCAGATGCAAACAATGTAGCCTGAGTGCATGACCAAGAAAAATGCCCTTCCCGACTGCTGTACTGACGCTCTCTCAGACGTATTCCAGCCAGAATTCTTTAAAGCGCTATGTGATCCTACAAGGATATCCATTGTGGCCACCCTCGCAGCTAGTGGTCACGCCGCGACTGTAAGCGATATTGTGGATTGCTGCGGTGTCGATTTCTCAGGCGTGTCCCGGCATCTAAAAATTCTCAAGGAAGCCGGTATATTGGCCGCCGAGCGCGAAGGCCGGCATGTTAAATACCGCCTGGAGACCACTGCGCTGTCTGGCACTTTACGCGGTATGGCCGACGCCTTGGACGTTTGTCGGGTAGAAGAAAAATAAAACAATAATACGTTTGCATATTTGCGCAAATATGCAATTATAGTTTCCTACACAGGAGACTTCTATGAAACGTATGCATGTTCACATCAATACCACGGCAGAAAGCTTTGCGCAGGCCACGCAGTTCTACACAACGCTTTTCAGCGCCCCGCCAGGCAAAACTAGAGAAAACTACGCCAAATGGATGCTTGAAGATCCTCGAGTGAACTTTGTTATTGAAGTGATCGAGATTGAGGGCGACTTGCCTGGCATCCATCATGTGGGGATTCAGGTTGACGACAGTGAAGAACTGACAGCGATTCAGTCGGCCTTAAAAGAGGCTGATATGCCTTTACTAGAGGTTGGCGAGACTGTTTGTTGCTTTTCAAAGTCTGAAAAGAACTGGACGATGGACCCTTCCGGTGTTCGCTGGGAAACGTTTCGCACTATGGGAGATGTTGACGAATACGGGGGTAAAACCCTGGATGAGCTGACAAACTACAATGTGCAGAGCGCATCTGATGCCGCGCTTTAAGGCATGGCTCAGTGTCTGGATTGGGCTTGCTATGCTTGCGGGTCTTGGTTTGGGCCTGCTGTTTCCTGACACTTTCCGGTTTCTCGGCAGTTTCACGGTTGCCAACGTTAATCCAGTGACGGCCGTGTTGGTGTGGTTTCTTATTTTTCCAACAATGGTGCAAATTGACTATTCTCGCCTACGCCATGTTTGGCTCACTAGAACCTGGTACACCGGATCACTGCTAACAACTAGTGTTAATTGGCTGATCAAACCGTTCTCTATGGCTGTGTTAGCCGTCGTGTTTCTCAAGTATCTGTTTGCACCATGGTTGAACGCTGACCCCAGCGGTTACATTGCCGGATTGATACTGCTTGGTGTGGCGCCCTGCACTGGAATGGTTTTTGTCTGGTCGCGCATGACCAACGGAGATACGCACTTCACTTTGGCTCAAGTAGCACTTAACGATGTGATTCTTTTGTTTGCCTTTGTACCTGTAGCGGGCGTGTTGCTAGGCATAAGCGGAATCGAAATTCCTTGGCGCACACTGGGTTTGTCAACGTTCATCTACGTGGTAGTGCCGCTGCTGACTGGTTATGCTCTTCAGAAGATATTAAAGAGCAAAGGTGAGCAGGCTATCGAGAAATTCGATAATGTCACTGGGTCGTTAACAAAAACTGGCTTGTTGCTGCTTGTCGTTCTGCTGTTTGGGTTTCAGTCGCAAACTATCGTTGAGCGGCCGCTCATAATCGCACTGATTGCTGTACCAGTTATTGTGCAGACGTTCTTGATATTTTTTCTTACCTTTGGTGCGGGGTATTTGTTGCGATTACCCACATCGGTCGCCGGTCCTGCCGCACTGATTGGAACCAGTAATTTCTTTGAGCTGGCGGTAGCCATTGCAATAACTGTTTTCGGCATTGATTCAGACGCTGTGGTTGCGACTGTTGTGGGTGTGTTAGTTGAAGTTCCGGTGATGCTGCTATTGGTCGCTTTCATTAATCGCTCAGGCAAAGCAGTTGACGCTCATTCGAGACCATTAGAGGCGTGAGCACCAACCCTATTCACGAAACTGTGTTTGGTGTGCCGATTTATCGCTGGGCACTGCTCGGCGCTTTACTAGTATTGATGCTGGTGTTTTCTGTTTATAGTCGCAAACACCTTGGTATCGAATGGAACATGGACTCACTGCGTCTATTCATTCAGTCTCTAGGCGCTTGGGGCCCACTCTCATACATAGCTATTCTTGTCTTTCGGTTTTTGTTCCTGATTCCAAGTGGGCTTCTATTGATAGCGGCCGGTATTTTTTTTGGCCCGTTTTATGGCGCTGCATATGCAGGTGTTGGTTTGTTTGGATCAGCACTGTGGAAGTATGCGATGGTCAGTGTTGTTGGGCGTGACGTAGTGGTGCGTCAACTGCCCTCGCAGCTTCAGTTGTGGCTTGCTAACAAGGCACAAGGCACGACCAGTTTTTGGGCATTGCTTGGAATCTGTGCCTACCCATTTATTCCGAAGCATGTCTTTCAATTTGCCGCAATTTTTGCGGGCATGAAGTTAGCGACTTACGCAGTGGCGGTATCCACCGGTAGTTTCGCTCGCGCGGCCATGTTCGCCAGTTTGGGCGAAGCACTTTACAGCGGCGTTGGACTGACAACATTGGCAGGCATCCTGATCATTGTGATCGGAGCACCATTATGCGTCTCGCAGTGGCGACAACAATTGTTAACACCACTACAGCCATTTATCTCATCAACAAAATCCGGGAGTAAACCATGATCACCCTATACGGCGGCCCAACCACAAATGTTCGCAAGGTAACAATCGCATTGGAAGAGTTAGAGCTTAGCTATAAAGCGCACCATATTCGCCTCGACTTAAAACATCAGCATCAAGAATGGTTTCTCGCAATGGCTCCTAATCACAAGATTCCTCTACTCGATGACAGCGCGTCGGCAACAAGAGTATGGGAATCAGGCGCGATACTCACTTATCTCACAGAGCAATACGACACAGAAGGCAAGATTTTGGCTAAATCTGGTCAGCACCGTTACACAGCTTTACAGGGTGCCTTCTTTCAAGCAGCGCACATAGGTCCAAATCTTGGCCGGCTAAACGATCAATTGACGGCGAGTGAAGATGACAAAATTCCAGCCATGGCTGATCTATTTTACGCTGAGGCCATTCGCCTGAGCGAGGTTCTTAATCGCATGCTCGCCGACAGCCGTCCCTACCTGGCAATCAACTATTCCATAGCAGACATCATGCACTACCCGTGGATGAAAGCTGCACTCGATTTGCAGTTTCCAGCACTGATTGAAAAACCATTACTAGTGGAATGGATAGATCGTATCGGTGCGCGACCCGCAGTTCAGCGAGGCATGCGTTCGTTTTCATGACGCGTCCAAAGTACCGGATAAAGTGGCCCACCAACTCTGTCGCCATGCCCCAAGCCATGCTCAGTCATAACCGCTGAGTGATCCGGGTCCATTCCTTCGGGGCGGAAGTTAATCCGTACGTCATCAGCTAGCCACTGTGTGTTGAATACTCGTAAACTCCTGCCAGGTGCAAGGTTACCTGAGCCACCGTGAATCATGCGCGAATTGAACACAGCTATATCGCCGGGCTGCATATCCCAACTGAGCATGTCGTATTGCTCGCGATTACGTTCAATATCAGGGAAAGGCACCGTGTCCTTGTCGTCAAAAACAACCTGGTCCGCTTCATGGCCTGTTAAAGCGCCAAAATTAGTTTGCTTGTATTTCTGCGACCATCGATGAGAGCCTTTTACAAATTCCAATGCGCTGCGTTTTTCTACCGGCATTAGAGGCATCCAGATTGAACAGGTGTTAAAACCCTCTACAGACCAATAAGGTTCGTCTTGATGAAACGGGGTTCGAAATTGATTGCCAGGTGTTCGAGCAAAAATAGCATCATAGAAAAAGTTCACTTCACTCACATTCATTAGCCGCCCGGCTATCTCGGCAAGCGGTCCGTCTTCTACAAATTCGCGATACTCCTCAATCTCTGTCCACGCTTGTGCGTCAAAAAGGCAAACGTTTCCTTGCTCGTCTTTATCCCATACGCGGCCACGCGGGCTCGGCGAGGTCACATTCTTGTCAACGCCTATACGCAGCTTGTCTATCCAATGCGGTTCAACAACAGCTGACAGGAATACAACGCCTTCCTCGAAAAACTGCTCTATTAACTTAGGCGTGATTAGCGCCTTAATATTGTTAGGCATTGCTACCCTCCTCTAGTCACTTCGGCCCACTAAGCTTCCCAGTGGGGAACCCAGTCTCCATCCATTTCAAGAGACACACCTGCATAGTCTTCTTCCAGTTTTACGACGTGCAGTTCGCCTTTGTCGCCACCGTATGTTTCACGAGCCTGGTCAAAGCGTTGCTTAACCAGCCTTGTCACCGGCGCTTCAGTATTAGCACTGTCGCACGCTTCAACGATCAGACTCAGATCTTTTTGACAGAGGTCGAGTGTAAACGATGGGTCATAATGCCCTGCAAATACAGACGGCGCATCATGATGCAGGCACCAGCTTTCGCTGGCGCCTATCTTCAGTGCGTTCCAGGCCCGCGACAAATCAACACCGGATTTGGTCGCCATAACCAACGCCTCACCCATTGCGGTTGCGTGTATCGCCCACAACTGATTGCTGGCGAGTTTGGTAATAGCGCCACTGCCATTTTCCCCCATAAAATGCACAGGCCCCATCAATTCCATCATTGGGCGAAGCCGCTCAACAGTCGCTTCATCACCGCCAGCAAACTGCGTCATGTTGCCGGAGCGTGCGCCATCAACAGCGCCGGTTACTGGCGCGTCGATAGCTTGTGCACCGGTTGCATTCACATCAGCGGCAAGGTTACGAGACAGTTCCGGATGGCTTGTGGTCATATCCACCCACACCTGGCCTTCACCAAGAGATTCAATCAGACCGTTTAGGCCACGAACCACTTGCTCTATCTGCTTTGGACCGAAGACCATGGTAAAAACCACGTCTGTATTGATGGCGGCTTCTCGTGGGGAGTCCGCCCAGGTGGCCCCAAGTGCAAGATGAGGCTCCGCACGAGCTTGATCAAGATCGCACACCGTTAATTGATGCCCACCACGAATCAGGTTAAGTGAAGCCGCCGCCCCCATGGTGCCAAGGCCAATAAATCCTATGCGCATTGCATTCTCCGAAGTGAGCGCTGTCACCCGGGTGCACAGCTATTATTGCTGCGTAAAATACATCAAAAACGCTCTCAGAGCATAAGAGTTTTTGCGTCCGCTGGAAGCGGTCTCAGCGCCCTTTAAACTTTGCCGGACGCTTTTCCATAAACGCATGCATTGCTTCACCCAAATCATCAGAATTAAGCGTGGTTACCATGGTCCATAGACCATTCAGCGTCAAGCTTTGCTCGGTGGTTAGGTCTTCACCTTGTTGCAACATATACTTGGTGCCGCGCACGGCAAGCGGGGCATTGGCGGCAATTTCATTGGCCATATCCATGGCCGCCTCATTCACAGCGTCTACTGTGTCATAAACATCGTTTACCAAGCCGATTTTTTCAGCCCTGTGCGCATCAATGTCTTTGCCCGTGTAGGCAAGCTCTGCAACATGGCCAGCACCAACAATCGAGGGTAAGCGTTGCAAGGTACCAACGTCTGCCACAATTCCTATTTTGGTTTCACGCACACCAAAAGTGGCGTCTTTGGATGCAAGGCGAATATCGCAAGCGGTGATTAAATCGACAGCGGCACCTAAACAGTGTGAGTGAATCGCGGCAATAACAGGTACCGGACAATCAGCAACAGCCGTAATAGCGTCTTGGCATGTGCGTGTCATTTTAATTTGCTGCTGGGCACCACTTGCCGATGATAGATCCGGCTTCTCAGCGAAGCTTGATAGATCAATACCTACACAGAAACTCTTGCCCCGCCCTTTTACTATTACGGCGCGCACCGAATCTTGCTCGGCTATGGCGGCCATGGCAGGTGGGAAATCCTGCCACATATCCATAGACATAGCATTCAACTTCTCGGCTCGGTCAAGCCACAAAGTAGCGACGTTATTGTTTACTTCAACCGATAAAGTGCTGGACGAAAAAATCATGCTGTGCTCCTTGAAAGGGATGTTCGGGCAGCGGCGATGCTTGCCTTTGTATTATTATGGCACATACACTGCCAATATAAACCGTTCCTGGAGCACCCGCATGTACAAAGGCACTT
The DNA here is from genome assembly GCA_045105115.1 of Pseudomonadales bacterium. Lineage (GTDB taxonomy): Bacteria > Pseudomonadota > Gammaproteobacteria > Pseudomonadales > JAUIET01 > JAUIET01. Next base: position 26,020 of record JBGCDE010000075.1, read on the forward strand.
ACCAGTTGATAGGTTCAGAAATGAGCTTTTTCACACGCAAGTTAGAAGCGCAGCTCAGGTTCCAGCAAATTCCCTGGGAGTATCAGTTCAAAACTGAGGAACGCAAAGCAGAACTTGAAGCCAGAGCAGGCACTCACTTTATTCCGCTACTGAAAACGCCTGAGAAATGGTTGATTCACGACACCATTGCCATAGGCCCAATGCTTAATAGCCGCTTTCCGGATTATCCTGTCATTCCTGAAACGCCACTACAGCGTGCCTGCTGTTACATTCTCGAAGACGCGTTTAATCACTGGCTAGGTCGTATTTGCGTGCACTCACGCTGGTGTTACCCCGATAATGTACGCTGGGTAGGCGCGCGTTTCGCCGCTAACTCGGTGCTTGATCGAAGCATTGAACATGACTTCACCCCTGAGGAACTTGAGCAGTTAACGCCAATTGGCCCAATGATGTATGAAGGATTTGGGAAAAACGTCTGTGAATACAATGGCGTTGGCGCTGACCAAGCACAAGCTGTGCAAAGCGATTTCAAAAATATGCTTGGCGCCCTGGCAGCGCATTTTGCTAAGAACAATTTTCTGTTGGGAAACCGCCCCTGTCTTGCAGACTTCGCGCTGGCTGGCGCCAGTAAAGCGCACTTCATTTGTGACCCAGAGCCGCTCAGCTGGCTTGGCGAGTATACTGAGATGCTGGTTGACTACACAGAGCAAATGTTTGACACATCCCGCACTATAGCCGGCCAATGGCCTGACAAAGACCAATTGCCAGATAGCCTGAATATTGTGTTTGAGTATTTACAGGGAAGTTATTTTCAGTTTGCTACTGCCAATATTGCAGCCGGTTTGGCAGGTGAAAAATACTACGAATACGACTATGGCTTTGGGCCTACCAAAGCACGAACCCAGAAGCGCCTCAATGTTGCAAGGTTGCATGTGCGTGACGAATTGCAAAAGTCAGGTGCTGCCCATAATGCGGATATTCAGAACTATTTCAAAGATCGGCAGATTTTTGAGCATTACCTCAACGATTGAATATCAGGTACACCTAGCTTGTGCGTTTATGTAGGGTAGTCAGAACTCTGCGCTTACGTGATAATAGGCGCCGAACATCATTTACTGTGTCTGGGAGTCTGCAATCAATACAATCAAAATAGCCATCCAAATTCTACTCAGTACTTGTTTTCTGGCACTCAGTGCTTGCAGCAATGTACCAAACAGCTTCAACCAGGTAGTTGAGGCCGATTTGTTCATCAGCGGTGGCTCTATTATCACAATGGAATCCAGTCAAGCGAATGCCGAAGCTGTGGTAGTAAAAGACGGCAAAATCCTGGCGGTTGGCCCGCTAAGCGAGTTAGAGAAATATCGCTCGTCAGCGAAAGAGCATATTAATCTTGCCGGCAATACTCTGTTGCCCGGTTTCATCGACGGGCACAGTCATTTTGCACAAGCAATTGCGTCAGCAACATGGGGCAATGTGTCTGGCGCACCGGTTGGCACAATGAACAACATTCCTGACATCATCGCCGAATTGAAGTCACTCAAGGAAAGGAATGGTACCAAAGATGGTGAGTGGCTGATCGCCTATGGATACGACGCAGATACTTTAACTGACGGCCGTAACATCAATCGTGATGACATTGACGCCGCATTTCCAAACAACCCGGTGGTATTGATACACGTGTCCTTTCACGGCGCAATACTCAACAGCAAAGGGTTCGAGGCCATATCGT
>JBGCDE010000076.1:0-40866 GCA_045105115.1 Pseudomonadales bacterium
TCCCCAAACGTCTGAAACAGGAAGCAGCGCCAGATTTTCATGTTGTACATCGCGCCCAACGCTGATTTCGGAATCAAGGAAATGGTGCCTGTCGTTCCGCTTGATGTGATTACTTCTAACGGTGTTTCAGCATCCAGTACATCCAGCCATTCATCCAGAGACTCGCAGCCTGAGGCATCAACGCCAGATAAGTCGTAGCTGGTAACTTTGTTCAGCCACTGTGTCATCAGGTCAAAGCGTTTTCGGTCAATCAATGCCGGCGGGTAGGACTTGAATACGGTGTGGGGAAACAGCATCGGCACAATATCGTTAAACTCCTGGACCTCGCTGATCTCCAGCTTGTTGGCCAGATTGCGGACAATCTCAATGCTTTCCACATGCTCAGCAAATCGTTTTTTCATTGCCGCGGCTTGTAAGGCATGCAACTCATCGCGCTCAACACTGTGCATTTGAGTGATCGAGCTTTCGAAATAGCTCAAAGGGTCTCGCATGAATGCGTCTACTTGCTGCTCGGTGATCTCTGCCATAGCGGGTCAACTCCTGAGTTTCTGCTTCAAGAATACTTACAAAGCCATGCTACCGTGCTTTGGAGGGCTCAATAATTACAACACATCAAATATATAACTGAACTTCAGTATCAACTCACGCTGGTCACGCTCAAATCCAAACACGTCTTGCTTCAATTCGTTATACACCAAATACAAGCCGGCATTGGCTGATTGCAACCACGCAAAGCGCAGATTTACGGCCGTGGAGTCGCTGCGATCGTCGTATTGAAACAATCCTTCCAAAGACATTTTTGGCGTAAATGAATACGCCAAACGAAGACTGCCTACGTTAATCTCAACTTCGCCTTCGGGGCCACCGAGATCAATTCGGTTGTAATTCCACTCAAGCTCGGCATTGAAATTATCGCCAATGCGATAGTTGAGTTCTGGTTGCAGCGTTACGCGATCGCCATTGAAAAAACCGCCAGCAATTGCTTCTATTTCGAAACTTAGTGGCGCGCCCTGGTTGGTAAAGAACACGAATTGCAGTTCATCATTGTCATACTCACCCACAGGTACAGTAAAACCAGGCACAATATCAAACGCGTTTGTTACGTTCTCATGGGTGAAATTTACGCCGGTGTGCACCTCAAGACCTGTTTTAAACTCCCAGTGGTTATCTATATGCCAACGACTGGATTGCTTTTCTCCGTCGAATCCCCAGAATCCTCGGTAGGAAATATGCGGTCGCAATTCCTGTAAGCCCCAAAGATCTTTGGGGCGGTAGTAGCGAAAGACAAGAGCGTCCCAGCGGCGATAATTGCGCCGGGAAACAAAGCCTACTTCGGGGTTAAAGTCATCGCCTACCTCAGAGTAGGAAACTATATTGCGCCAATTCTCAGAGCTGTAGTCAGCTCTTACTCGCAGTGCATGGTCCTTACCATCAAGGCCATCGGTCTCTGTTTTAGCCACATAGCTTGATAACTGCAAGTTGTCGCCAATACCCCAGCGGCCATCAACACCAAAGGTTCGATTAACATCATCGCTACCTTCACCTTCTCGCTGAACCACGATAGCGCCTATGGAAGAACGACTCGGCAGTTCCTGGCTTATTCGCGCTACGGAATAGTCGTTTTGAGGTGCTACTCCGTCAACGGATTCACTGCGCATATGGAGCAAACCAATGTTTGTGCTGTTACCCACCTTTCCTGAAAGCCTAAGACCACCTTCTATAGGTGTTGCTTGCCCGGTATCACTGATGCCAATACGGCGACTAAAAAACAGCTCAACACTCTGCGGGCTACCAACGGCAAATAAACCCGCATTCTCCAGAAAGAACGGCCGCTTTTCAGGAATGAATACACTGAAACGGTCCAGATTCACAACTACATCGTCTACTTCCACCTGTGCGAAATCGGTATTGTAGGTTGCATCCAATGTGAGGCTGGGGGTCACGGAATATTTGAGATCAATACCCACCTCATTATCGAAATCAGAGCCATCAATCTCTGACCCTTCGCGAGCTCTGCCAAGCAAGTACGGTGTAAGTTTCAAATTTCTCTGCGCTGGTGCCTTGATGCCTTGCAAGGTACCCGCATCAGATACCCGAAAAATACTGTGCTGGCGGTCCAGCGCGGCCCAGAAGGCCTCTTCTTTATTGCGTCGAATATTACGCTGGAAATTAATGCCCCAATTTTTTGAATCACCCCCACCATAGCGCAGTGACTTGAAGGGAATGGCCATCTCCAGGCTCCAGCCGTTTTCTCCAATTCGAGTCGCCACCTCCCAACTGGTATTCCAATCGAGATTAAATCCGGCGGCGCCCAGCAGGGAATCACCGTTGCCCTCATTGTTTACCTGGCCGTCGTATTGAATGCCTGCGGGATTGGTACCGAATACGAAGCCATTTTGACCATCTTTGAAACCATCCAGAATCACTTGAAAGCTGTCGGTCTCATCCAGGTCGGCATCGCGGCGGCTATCTGACACAATAATGCTCGCCGGGTCGTCATCATGGAGAATTGCGGCTATATAAAGCGTGTCTTTGGTAAAACCTATATAAACATCGGTTTTCTGTGAAGCTGGCTGGCCTTCATTTGGCCGGGATTGCCTGAAACCTGTAGCAGCACTTACCGTATTCCAGGCGCTGTCGTCACCTACTTTGCCATCAATGGTAGGTGCCGTTGCAAGCTCATGCGCGATCGCCACAGGTGCTCGGGCTGCTACGTGGCTAGACAACAGCATGGCTGCGAATAAAGCAGCACTGGCACTGAGTTTTTGGTACAACAGGTTGTTGAAAATCATGCGCCTATTCTAACAGGTGACGCGCCATCATGAACTTGCATACAATGACTGTTCTCGTAAGGAATTGCTCATGAAATTATTTGCTTCGTTCAGTTTATCTATCGCTGCCACCTTAAGCGCATTCGCTGCGTATTCAGGTGAAAAATTAGGCACGTTACCAGATCACTTTTCAGCAGCCGATATATTCAATCTGGAATACGTGCGTGACCCGCGCATTTCTCCTAGTGGCCGCGATATCGTTTACGTTCGCACCAGTATGGACATAATGACCGACGCAATGCGCAGCAATTTATGGACAATCGAAACAGATGGCCAGCAAAACAGGCCCTTAAGCTCAGGCCGCGACAACTATTCATCGCCACGTTGGTCACCCAGCGCGGACCGTCTGGCGTATGTGTCTTCGAAAGAAGGTAGCGCGCAAATTTATCTGCGTTGGATGGACACCGGGCAGTCGGCATTGCTGACTAATTTGAGTGATTCGCCGTCTAGCATCAGTTGGTCACCGGATGGGCAGTGGCTGGCCTTCACTATGCGCGTTCCTGCCAGCAAGCAACCGCTGGCTGAGGCACCGAAAAAACCGAAGGGCGCCAAATGGGCACCACCAGTAAAGCTGATTGACTCGCTAGTGTATCGCGCTGACGGTGCGGGCTTTCTTGAGGCGGGACATGAGCATGTGTTTGTAATACCTGCAGAAGGCGGCACGCCCAGGCAAGTAACCACAGGCGATTTCAATCACAACGGCCCCCTGTCATGGACGCCGGACAGCAAGCGAATCGTGCTCTCCGCTAATCGTCGCGATGACTGGCAGTATCACCCCAGAGACGAAAATGTGTTTATTGCTAACGTAGCTACCGGCGAACTGACTCAGTTAACAGACAGAGACGGCCCGGACGCGGAAGCGCAGGTGTCACCCGATGGCAAACGAATTAGCTATGTGGGTTTCGATGACAAAAACCTGGGCTATCAAATTACGCGCCTTTATGTGATGAATATTGATGGCAGCGGCAAGCAATCCTTGAGCGACTCACTGGACCGCTCAGTAATGTCACCAAGCTGGTCTGGCAACAACCGGATTTTCTTTCAGTATGAAAATCAGGGGATTGGCAAACTGGCCTCCAGCAACCTCAGTGGCACGATTACCGAGCATGCCGCACAACTTGGCGGAACTACACTTGGCAGACCGTATACAAGCGGCAGCTATAGTGTTGCTAATAATGGTCAGTTTGCTTTCACCTTGAATTCAGCATCACACCCTGCGGATCTTGCCAGTGGCAAGAGCAGCTCGGTTAAACGACTTACGCGTTTGAACAACGAGCTATTTGCCCATAAAAAGCTAGCCAATGTGGAGCCTATGAAGTGGAAGTCAGCACACGACCAGCGTGACATTCAAGGCTGGTTGGCCACACCACCTGACTTCGACCCAGCACAGAAGTACCCGTTTATTCTGGAAATTCACGGTGGGCCCTACGCCGCCTATGGACCTAATTTTAGTGCTGAGGTGCAGCGTTATGCCGCTGAAGGTTATGTTGTGCTTTATGCAAACCCTCGTGGCAGCACCAGTTATGGTGAAGAGTTTGCGAGCTTGATCAACTACGCCTACCCAGGCAATGACTACGATGACCTCATGTCCGGTGTTGACGCAGTGATCGCCAAAGGGTTTGTGGATGAGCAACAGCTGTTTGTTACCGGTGGCTCTGGTGGCGGTGTTTTGTCGGCCTGGATTATCGGTAAAACCAATCGATTTGCCGCGGCGGTTGTTGCCAAGCCAGTGATTAATATGACCAGCTTTGTGCTAACAGCTGATGCTGTGAATTATTTTTCACGCTACTGGTTCAAGGGCTTTCCTTGGGAACAGCAAGAAGAGTATTGGCGCCGTTCACCTTTGTCTTTGGTTGGTAATGTGAAAACACCCACCATGCTGCTGACTGGAGAAGCAGACTACCGAACACCGATTTCAGAATCTGAACAGTTTTATATTGCGCTTAAGTTGCAAAAAGTTGACAGCGCCTTATTGCGCGTACCTGAAGCATCGCACGGTATTGCAGCACGTCCTTCAAATTTGATCGCCAAGGTAGATAATATATTAGCGTGGTTTGAGAAATACAGAGCGCCGACCAAAAAGGAAGAAGCGGCGAATTAATATCGCTCTCTAGCGGTTAAACGCCTGCTGACAGCCATTTACAAGCGCTGCAGCACCTTGCTTGATAAACGCATGGTCTGATGACATTAGAAAGAAGCTAACGCCGCGTTCCAGCCAGAATGGTATGTCGTCGATACTCGGTACAAAAATACCAGTGCGCCGACCGGCTTTCTCGGCTGCGAGGCAAACCATTTCGGTAGCTTCTATCACACGTGGATCTTTGGCTTGACTGGCGCCTAGTGCCACAGTTAAGTCCATCGTACCGATAAATAAGCAATCAATACCGTTCACTGCGGCAATATCGTCTATGCACTCGAGGGCCGCGAGGTCTTCGATTTGGGCAATCACAGTCGTGTTCTCACGATTGTGTTCGAGGTTGCTGGCCACTGAATTACCGCCGTAAGCCGCCGCTCTCGTTGAACCCGCGTAGCCACGACCACCGTCACCAAACCTGGCGGCGCGTGCGCAGGCCTGCGCTTTTTCAACACTGTCTACGTGTGGCACCACAATACCAGTAGCCCCGCAATCAAGCGCATTCAGAATTAAATGCGGCTGTCCGCTAGCAACACGCACTAAAGCCGGTTTATTCGAAGCGCGATACGCAAGCAAACTGGCGTCAATGTCACCTCGTTCAAATGGGGAATGCTCTGCATCAATACACAGCACATCCAAATCAGTTTGTGCCAGTACTTCGGCGATCATCATTGAAGGCGTTTTAACAAAGCTGCCAATAAGCCGCTCACCGCTCAGCAAGCGTTGTCGAAAATTATTCATTCAAGGTCTCTAAAAGGAATCAGAAAACAGCGCTGCTGCCCTGAAGCAAATGGCCAGCAAACAAACGTTTCTCAGCAGGCAGCTCATGATCTTCAACTCGTTCCAACAGCATATTCACCGCCGCCTCAACCATTCGTTCAACAGGCTGCACAACGGTTGTAAGGTCATAACTAAGCCAGGAAGCTGCACTTACGCCATCAAAGCCAACCACCGCAATTTGCTCAGGCACTTTTTTGCCATACTCATGGCGCAGCGTATCAACGCAACCTATTGCCATGGTGTCGTTGGCACACACAAACGCATCGGGCTTAAACGTTTTGGAGTCCATAATTTCGTGTACTCGATTGCACGCACTTTCGTAGCTGTAATCACCGTTAACCTGAATCAAGTTTACCGAGGCATTCTTTAAACGTGATACCGCCCCTTTGGCTCGTGCCGTACTCACATAAGAGTCGGCCGGCCCGCCCATCACAACGAAATTTTTTCGACCACTTGAGATCAAGCCGTCTACCAACACTCTTTCACCTTCGGAATGATCGCAACAGACAGAAGACACGGTACTTTGGGGGTAAACGCGATTATAAAATACCAGCGGAATACCACGCTGCTCACACGCTGTGATTTGTTTCTCGGTAAACTGCGCGGCTGCAATGATGCCATCTACCTGATACTGCCATACCTGATCCAACACCGGGTCAACGTTGCTCTCTCTCGTGAGTGTAAACAAGAGAATGTGCACTTGCCTGTCACCGAGCCTGCGATTTAACTGGGAAAGCACTTCGGGGTAATTCAGATTGGTCAATTCATTGATGATGACGGCCACAATGTTTGACCTGCGCGTTATCAAACCACGTGCGATCGCGTTAGGCTGATACCCTAGATCCGCAGCAGCTTTTTCCACCTTGGCGCGAGTTTTGCCCGATATGCTCGCGCCAGGCTTGAAGCAACGCGACACGGCCGACTGCGAGACGCCGGCGACCCGTGCAACATCATAAGACGTTGCACGACGACCGGACCCTATAGAGGACTTATCCAGTTTATTAGTTTTTCCCGAGCTTTTCGCCATATCGTTTCACGCGAATATCCGCCTGAGCCTGGTGTCCGGCAAAACCTTCAACAGCACACAGTCGAGAACAATACTGCCCAATGTGGTGCGATGCTTCTTCAGTCAAGCGTTGATAGGTACAGGTTTTTATGAATTTTCCCACCCACAGGCCGCCAGTATACCTTGCCGCTTTTTTTGTCGGTAGCGTGTGATTGGTGCCGACCACTTTATCACCATAAGACACATTTGTTTCAGGTCCAAGGAACAAGGCGCCATAATTGCTCATGTTGGTAAGGAAGTAATCCGGATCTTGCGTCATCACCTGCACGTGCTCAGAGCCAATGTCGTCGGCAACTTGCACCATTTCATCAATAGTGTCGCAGAGAATAACCTGCCCATATTCGCGCCATGCCTGGCCCGCTATTTCCGCGGTTGGCAATGTTTTCAGCTGTTGCTCAACCTGCTCCATGGTGTCAATTGCAAGCGCTTCTGAGTTGGTCAGCAAAATAGCGGGGGAGTTTGGACCGTGCTCAGCTTGACCCAGCAGATCCGTAGCACACAGCTCGCCATCCACTGTGTCATCGCCAATTACCAGTGTTTCCGTTGGGCCGGCGAACAAATCAATTCCAACTCGACCAAACAGTTGGCGCTTTGCTTCAGCAACAAACGCATTACCCGGCCCCACCAACATATCAACGCCGGCGATGGTTTCAGTTCCAAGCGCCATCGCACCTATGGCCTGCACTCCGCCCAGACTGTAGATTTCATCAGCGCCCGCCAGATCCATGGCCACAACTGTTGCTGGATTCACCTCACCTTGGAACGGTGGTGCACAGGCTACCACGCGCTTTACACCGGCCACTTTGGCTGTCACCACACTCATGTGTGCACTGGCTACCAGCGGGTACTTACCGCCCGGTACGTAGCAACCGACACTATTCACTGGAATATTCTTGTGACCTAGAACCACACCGGGCAGGGTTTCAACCTCAACATCTTGCAAGGCGTCTTTCTGAATACGCGCAAAATTTCCTACTTGCTCTTGAGCAAACTTAATATCGTCTATTACCTGCTGGTCCAATTGCTGATAACAGGCGTCGATCCGCTCGCGCGACAACCGCAATGGCTCGCCGTTCCAGCCATCGAATTTGGCCGCGTATTCCTTAACGGCCTCATCACCGCGTTGCTCAATCGCGGCAAGAATATTCTCAACAATGCCGCGTACTTCTGCGTCATTACTGGCGGCTTGCTCACCGCTTATGCCTTCTTTTAGCTTTCTGATCATTTTTAAGAACCCTTACTATCCACTGCGCATTTGCCGGCGAGGTTAGCATATTTGACTTCGAATGCAATATTATCTGGCGACCACGTGCGAAGGATCGTATACTCGCAGCAAAACCAGCGTTTAGAGAGCCCGCCAAGTTCACAACACTATGCATCCGAAGTCAGCTCAGTCCCTATTTAGCCCCAGCATGCTGGAAGGCTGTACAGCTCTCATCACCGGCGCAGGTAAAGGCATTGGCCGGGAATGCGCAGTGCGGCTGGTGGCCAGCGGTGCTCGTGTTATCGCTGTGGCGCGAACTCAGACTGACCTTACCACACTAAAAGAAGAGCTAGGCGAGCAACTGATACCAATGGTTGCTGACGCTAGTTCAGATGAATTTTTGCAGCAACTGGCGCACCTAAAAGACATCAACATTCTGGTTAACAATCTCGGTACTAATAATCCGCAAGACCTGGTAGACGTAGAACTGGAAAGCCTGGACACCATGCTCAATACCAACGTTCGCGCGGTAATTCGGGCCACCCAAATTGTCGTTCGCAACATGATCGCGACAGATTCAGCGGGCAGCATCATCAATATCTCATCGCAAATGGGTCACGTTGGCAGCCCCGGGCGAACTATTTATTGCGCAACAAAGCACGCTTTAGAAGGCTTCACCAAAGCGCTGGCAGTGGAGCTTGCAGCGCAGCGCATCCGCGTCAATTCGGTAGCACCCACGTTTATCGATACGCCGCTAACCGCGCCCATGCTCAGCAATAAAGAATTTTCGGAATTTGTATTGCAACGCATTCCTATGGGCCACATAGGCCATGTAGCTGATGTGGCAAATGCCGTCGTTTATCTTGCCTCCGAAGCCGCAGCACTGGTCACAGGCACCAGTCTGCGCGTTGATGGTGGTTGGACGGCGCAATAATTTCAGATCACCATATAACCAAACTCTAAGGCAAACCACTATGAAAAACAGCCAAGACAGAATTCTAACCACCCACGTTGGCAGCTTGCCGCGCTCTAAGGCTGTGACCGATGTGGTTTTCGGTCATGAACATGGCAAGCCGGTCGATGGCGCAGCTGACGTTATTCGTCACGCTGTCGACGAGGTCGTGGCAAAGCAAGTGGCGGCCAGAGTAGACGTTGTCAGCGACGGCGAAATGAGCAAGATCAGCTACGCAACGTATATAAAAGATCGCATCACTGGCTTTGAAGGCGACAGTGAGCGCCGCCCGCCCAGTGATTTAGAGGAATTCCCGAAATTTCTTGAGCGACAAAACAGCTCAGGCGGCACGCCTAGTTATAGCCGACCCTGTTGCGTTGGCGACATTACAGTCAAAGACACAGGTCCAGCTGAGGAAGATATTGCTAATTTCGCCACGGCAATTGATAAGCACTCCCCAACCGAGGGCTTTATGAACGCCGCATCGCCGGGGGTGATCGCGCTATTTCAACCGAACAAACACTATTCATCACACGAGGCGTATCTTGAAGCACTGGCCGACGCCATGTCTACCGAATACAAAGCCATCACCGACGCTGGATTGATTCTTCAGCTTGATTCGCCAGACCTCGGTCTCGGCCGACATATGTTGTTTAAAGACAAAAGTGTTGAGGAATATCAGCAACTGGCTGGCTTGCACGTAGAGGCACTTAATCACGCTTTGCGCGACATTGATGCCAGTAAAGTGCGGCTACACGTCTGCTGGGGTAATTACGAAGGCCCACACCATCACGATGCGCCAATGGAACTGGTGCTGCCTATCGCCTTAAAAGCCAATATCGGTGCTTTGTTGTTTGAGTCGTCAAACCCAAGACATGCTCACGAATGGGAAGTATTCGCAGACGCCGATATTCCAGACAATATGATTCTGGTTCCTGGCGTTATCGATTCAACGACTAATTTTATCGAACACCCGCGTTTAGTAGCACAACGAATTGAGCGCTTCGCTCATATTGTTGGGCGTGAGCGAGTGATAGCAGGAACTGACTGCGGGTTTTCGACTTTCGCCGGTTTTGGTGCGGTCGATGAAGATATTGTATACGCGAAATTGGCCAGCATGGCTGAGGGCGCGGCAATGGCAAGTGATCGACTATGGGGCTAGCTGGCCGCACTCAAAGGAATAGGCGCTTTTATGGTTTCCACAAAAGCGTCTGCCGGCATTGGCTTGGCTAATAGATAACCCTGCGCAATATCGCAGTTGTATTTTCGCAGTCGTTCAAGCTGCTCGATCGTTTCAATACCTTCGGCTACGACAGTAAGATTCAGTGCATGCCCTAAGGCTACGATAGCCGCAATAACCCGTGCGTAGTTTTCCCCTTCCGACATACGCCATACAAAAGAACAATCTATTTTCAAGGCCTGCACGGGCAAATCAGCAAGGTATTGAAGAGATGAATACCCGGTTCCAAAATCATCCAATTCAATGCCAATGCCCAGATCGCGAAATGAAGACAGAACCTGAACACCGAGATCAAGATTCTCCATCAGGGAAGATTCGGTTAGTTCGAACTTCAACATGTGCGGCGTAGCACCGGTTATTGCTAACACCGAATTGATAGATCGCTGCAATTCTGGATTACGAAGTTGCTGCGGCGACATATTAATACTGATAGGCACGGCCCATGATTCGCATTGCCAATCGGCTACGAACTCTGACACCTGATCAAACATTGAAGAAAAGAGTGCGTCGGAGAGGCCGGTTTCCTCGGCCAATGGCACAAAATCAGCTGGTGATACCACGCTACCATCCGGCTTAATCCAGCGCGCCAAGGCTTCTGCACCACTCCATTTACCCGTTTTTAGCGCACACTGCGGTTGGAAGAAGGGCTGAATTTCACGCGACTCAATGGCCGCCCTAAGCTCTTGTTCAAGCGTAAACTTTTGTCTGGCGATGTCGCCCATCGTCCGGTCGTAATAGACTGTTTGACGCAGCATATGCCGTTTAGAGCGATTTAATGCGGCCTCTGCACAGCGAAACACTTCTTCTGGAGAACCACCATGTTCGGGATACTTTGCGATTCCGATGGCGCAATCCAGAAATACTTTTCGACCTGACACCTCTATAGCTTGCTGAAAGAGTTCTTCGATTCGAAGTACACTGGTACGCGGCTCTCTTTCCGAGCTAAAGTTTCTGAGTACTACCGCAAACTCATCAGATCCGAACCGCCCAACAATATCGTGCTCACGAACCAAACCACGCAGCCGGTTACCAACTTCCTGCAGCAGCTCCGTGCCCAGTTCGTAACCCATCGTTTCATTGATAAAACTGAATCGCTCAATATCCAGAACAACAAACAACACGGTTTCATCTACAAACTTAGGTATGTCATCGTCGGCGGCCAGAAAGTTCTCGAGTTTGTCTAGCAATTTGATTCTGTTGGGCAACCCTGTTGTTGCGTCGAAGTACGCTAACTCGTGCAGCTGTGCGGTTCGTTGTTCTATCTGCCCCTCAAGTTCAATATTGGCTCGCTGCAGGGCTTTGTCTGAGACCCACTTACCACACAATGCAACGGCCAACTGTCGGCACTCTACTGTGTGGAATGGTTTCTGGAAGAAAAAAAGCTTATCAACTGGCGGAATCTGTCCGGCCAATTCACTGGGAACCAGGCCAGTAGCACCACTGACTATGACTATATTGACGTCTTGATCGATGAGACGTATCTGTTTTGCGGTTTCTACGCCATTGATGCCTGGCGGCATGTCTACGTCCATGAAAATAATTTGATAAGGCTCTTTTGCCTCTATCGCGCGAGTCACTTCCTGAATCGCTTGTTCACCCTGCGTCACCGCGTTAACTGCGAACTCTACCGCCACCGGTTTTTCTGACTGGGTACCAAACAATTCCTGATCAAGTTCTTTCAAAAGAACAGTGTTGTCACCGCCGCCTTCTTTGCCGAACGCTCTTAAGTACTCTTCAATAATCGCTTGTTCGTCATCTACAACAAGAATTCTCTTGGTATATTGTTTACTCAGTGTCATTGTCCGGCCGCCGGTAAGTACAGGTGAAACACAGCGCCGGCACCCGTGCCATTGCTTTCTGCTCGAATTTTTCCGCCCATATTTGCCAGCGTGTTTGCACACCAATGCAGGCCAAGACCGCCACGGTCACCTTGCTTTGAAGAAGCACCACGGGCAAATAACTGCGTTTTCATGTCTGGAGAAATACCGGCGCCGTCGTCTGCAATCGACAAACAGACCATAGCGTCATCGGCGTGTGCAGATACACTGATGCACCCGCTTTCCCGCTCAGTGCGCAGAATAGATTCATACGCATTGATGATAATATTGTGAAGAACCTGCATAAGACTGATGTGATTACTGCGAATCTTAAACTCGCTCAGCTCAGGCTCGAGTTCGATGTTTATTGACAGTGCAGCATCATTGGGCAGCACAGTCGCCGCCTCTCTCACAGCACCTTCAAGCGATATGGTTTCCAACAACGAGGCAACCTGACTGACATTTTCCTGGTCTTTCAATATTTGCTCTACTTGCCTAACTTGCGCTGATACAACGTCAAGGTCTGCACTCGCTACCTCTGTCTGAGACTGCTGTTCGTTCAAGGCTACTGTCAAATACTCAGACAATTTCTTGCGCCTGTTCTGATCCAATTCACTGTTGGCTAATTCCTCAGCCGCTTTCAACATATTTCCGCTACCGCTCGAATGCATTGCTGCACTTGCGCTTGCTGCTCGATTGACCAAGGGCGTCAAGGCGTTTCGAATATTGTGCAGTACAGTCGACGCCGTTTCTGCTCGCCCTGCTTTGTACGACTGTGTTTGAAGCTCTATTCGGGTCGAATGAAACTTTTCCAGCAACTCATTAAAAATTGTCGCAACGAGAGATATTTCATTGTGCCCCGAGACGTCCAGACGTCGGCTCAGGTCATCTGATTGTTTAATCTGTGAAATGCGCTGGCCCAACATGTTTAATGGACTAACGACAACAACATGCAGAAGCAGCCAGATTGCGATCGCAACAACGAACCCCAGCATGGCAAGTGATGCAAACATATTGCCAAGTGCTTGCTGCCCGAGCTTGGTAATATCAGTTGGCGTTCTAACCTCTAATACTGATACCGGTTTTCCATGAATGTCTTTCAGTTCACGGCGATCAACTCGAAACGATTGCGAGTCCTCATTACTTTCTATCTGTAGTCCTGGATTAGAAGAAATTGCTGCATTTACGTTAGAGCCGTTTTTTGCCACCTCAGTAAATGCGAGATCTACTTCAGTTCTTGACTTAAGCCGGTTTACTAAAACATGATCCAGAAATTTACCGAATATCAGCGTGCCTTTGATCGGTCCGGTTAACTCGGTTGTGACAATCGGCCTCGATGCCAATAGCACAACACCCATACGGCTCTCCAAGGTGCCAGTGATCGTTGAGTCAAGCAACTCATGCTTAAGGAAAGGACTCAAAGTCTCGATCGAGATACCAAGGTTTGCTATCGGTAGCTCAAGCTCGTTCTCAAGGTCTATCAACATGCCCCACACTAACTGTTTGTCATTGTTGTAGAACAAAACAACATTCGTTTCAATATTCAGAAAACCAGTAAGTGTGAGATTCGATTCTGCATAGCTGTCGTGCTGACCTTGAACAAACGCATAGGTCTCGTCCCAAATGGCATAGTCACCTACCTGCTTGGCCAGGTTGTAATGCACGTGAGCAATCGCTTTGTCGACGCGGGCAACATTCGCGGCTGCTGCATCGCTTTCCAGTTGCTCGAACGTAGGAACAATAGCGTCAATGAGCAATCGATAGCTCAGAGCCGCTGTGGCTAGCATCAGCAGGCAAAGTACCAGCGTTATCTGACGTTTAATCGTCATACATTATTCGTTATCGGGAAGCGGTAATCCCTACAGGTATCGGCTGCGCGCACGGGTACTTAACGAACAAAGTCAGATACTTGGCCAATACACAGACGAACGGGGTACGGCTGCAAGCCCTGCGCAAATGATGGAGAAATTCGACTAAATTATGAGCGCATCTTTCATAAGGCTGAACATTTTTTGAACGCCGAGCGAGTGATGTTTTCCACATCAGACTCACCGATCAACACATTGTCTTCGATGCGCACACCACCATACGGCAAGAACTCGTCAATGCGATCCCAGTTTACGTTGCCGGCAAGATCAGACGCTTTCAACTTCTCTAACAAAGACGGAATAAAATAAACACCTGGCTCAACAGTATTAACAGAGCCCGCTGCGAAATCAGACGTGTTGCGCAAGCGAGGGTACGCCTCGGGTGGCGGTATCTCGCCACCGTCTGCGTTAGCCAAATAGCCACCAAGTTCATGTACATTCACGCCTAAACCATGTCCTATTCCGTGCGGATAGAACGTGGTACTCAGCCCAGACTCAACGCAGGCTTGCGCAGAGCAATTTATTATCGAAAATTGCTGCAACACTTCGGCCATTTTCAAGTGAGATAATTCATGCAGCTGAACACCCGAGCCGCCAGCGGCAATGCTTGCCACCAGCTCTAGCTGCTTGGTATCAACGCAATCGATCATCTCGGCGTATTCAGACGATTCATCAAACGCCCAGGTACGGGTAATGTCTGAAGCGTAACCGTTCACTTCAACGCCAGCGTCAATCAAAAAACTTCTATGCTGTCGCGGCGCAACATTATCCAGTATGAAGTGATGCAAAATAGCAGCGTGCTCATTTAGACCTGCAATAATGCTGTAAGGCATTTCATCATCAGCCTGACCGCAAGCCGCAAGGTACGCAAACTTGATTTCCAACTCACTGGCTTTGGCATAAAAAGCGTCTTTGGCCGCCAAATGCGCAGCCGCAGCCGACAGATTCGCCTTTCGTATACATTCGTGTTCGTAGTCAGTTTTAAATCGACGGTGGTAATTGATTTTTTGACGAAGCGCTACCGGGTTACATTGTTCCTGCGGTAAACCAAATTCATTTTGCTCACCAATATAAGCCGCACCGGCTAATAATTTCCCAATATCCGGCAGAGTGTCAAACTCGATGATATCGAACGCAGCCTGCCAGCCTTCCGGTAACTGCTGGGCTTGCGTATGCCATATGTCCTCCGCTACATCCAGATACAATGAAGGTTTGCCAGACGCCGGAACGTATAAAAAACTGTTGTAGCGCTTTACTAAAGGCAGCCATTCCTTGAAATAAACGTTTGCTTTGAATGGATAAGCCATGTCATCCATAAACTGTATCTGCTGCTGACCAGAGCTGAGCACAACACCACTTAATTGCAACTCACTGCAAAAATCCTGAAAGCGCTGTGTTTTTGCGCTGACATGCTGCAAGTACAGATAAGCACCTAAATCAATCATCATGAGCTTAATGTCCAGTCTATGGGTTGTAATCCATGATCACTCAGGTAGGCATTGGTTTGCGAAAAATGCTTACAGCCAAAAAACCCACGATGCGCAGCTAATGGCGATGGGTGGGGCGCTTTGAGTACCAGGTGTTTTTGTTGGTCGATAAACTGCCCTTTGCGCTGGGCATAACTTCCCCAAAGCAGGAACACAAGGTTCTCACGATATTGGTTGAGGCTGGCAATTGCCATATCTGTAAATTCTTCCCAGCCTTTGCCTTGATGAGACGCGGCTTGCGCTTGCTGCACGCTCAGAACACTGTTCAGCAACAAAACGCCTTGATCGGCCCAGCTTTGCAAATAACCATGCTTTGGAATAGCTACGCCCAAGTCAGAATGCAACTCTTTATAAATGTTGAGTAAGGAAGGCGGCGGCCTGACGCCATGCTGAACGGAGAAGCACAAACCATGCGCTTGACCAGCACCGTGATATGGATCTTGCCCCAGAACAACCACCTTCACCTGATCAAAAGGGGTGGAATTGAAGGCATTAAAAAACTCACTTCCCTTTGGGTAAATGATGCGTTGTTTGTCTTTTTCAGATCGTAAGAAGGTACGCAGTGCGCGCATATAGTCTTTGTCGAATTCCGGTTCCAGATGGTGTAGCCAACCGGGTTCGAGTTGAATTGGGGAATCAGTGTTCATACCGCGCAGTGTATCACCCGGACTTCTCGTGAACTGAAGCGCTACTTGAAATTACTTCAGGTAAGTACACGTCGACAAACTCTTCAGGAAAACGTTTCGGTTTGCCACTGCTGATTTCTATGCAGCTGAGCTGCCATACTCCTGTCATTAGCACTTGCGCATTATCATTCCGAATAATCTCAAAGCAACGAGTCATTCGAGTACCTTTTGCAAAGCTCAGCCAGGTGCTCACTCGTAAGGTTTGCCCTTCGAATGCAGGAGCCCGATAATCAAATTCCGCGTGATAAACCGCCATGGCGCGGTCAAGTCTTTGGTAATCATCAACCGATAAACCTAACTGCTCGGAATGCTGCCAGGCAAGCTCTTCGCACCAGTTGATGTAGCGAATATTATTAACATGACCCAAACCATCGATATGCTCGGCTAGCACGGTTCGTAACCCCGAGTATTTTTCTGGCACTATTCGTTTATCCATGCAACTGCTCTGCAAGCGCCTCGAACAGTCGACGTTCTGTGTTCTCCACCTGAAGTAACAAGCCATCAATTGCCGCCCAGGCTTCCAGGTCATTGGCATCAGTACTCAGAGCCACTGCGATATTTGCGATATCCGCCCAATGTGTCGCGGCAAGCGCTGCGGCCTGAACATCATCCTCCGTAACAATGTCAGGCCGTTGAGACTTTGACCATTGCATGAACTGCGCAAACATAATCCGGAAGAAGCCTCCGCCTGTTCCAAAATTAACAATGTTATCAACCAGAGACTTTGCCAGTTTGGTGTCATTGTGACGCTCATCATTCGCTTTAAGCTGCGCCCGAAACAATACTAACGCGGCAAGCCCGCCAGCCACAAAATCGCTACTGCCAGCCTGCGCGCTCAACATTTCTATCTGCGAGCGATCGTCACCCAACATACGAGCTGCCGTAATACGAAGCGCATGCTCACAGGCCTCGCCAAGGCTATGGCGCACTTCTCCAGAATGAAACTTGCCCCACAAATTGTGTGACGACATACCCACTGGTGAGTTCCTGCTATCGCGCACCCCCTGCAATGAGCATACCTGCGGCTCGCACTCCGTGCGGTCAGCGATATAGACCTGTTTTTGTTCATCATCAAAGCCAACCAACACAAAGCGGTGGCCGGGAAAATGCACTTTGAATTTTCGATAATCCAGGTAAAAAATATCCCCTGCCAGCATGGTTGGGCAGCCATCAATAATTTCCTGCCTGACCTCATGCCAAGCAACATCATTGTCAGCTTGCCTCACTTCCTGATAATCAAGACCCAAGGTGTATGCAAGATCTTGCTCCATGCTTACGCCGCGCCCTAAAAACATAAACGGTGGTTTGTTTCCTGGCATCGGAAAATAAAGTGCATCAAGGCCTGCACCTAATCCGAATACAACATGTTCAGGCAAATCAAGCCCACAGTAATGGCGAATAAGATCGCGCATAGAGCCGCTGCCGCAATGCTCAGATGTTTGATTGATATAATCTTGCAGAATTACTTTCATAGTTCAGACAGTCACTGTTAGAGGCTTGTGTGCCGGTGTTCTGTTGCTTCCAAGTCACAGAGGAAGAAAGAAAAACGAACCTATACGGCGAACCACGTAGTTGATTGCACGCTTGTTCTGGTCTGCCACGATCAAAGCCAGTATATCCTGAAGTGCAATCACCTTGCCGAACAGTCGCTCAAAGCTCATATTGATGTGGCCAGGCTCCACGCTATTGCTGAGCAGTAGAGGCTGATTTGAATTAGCACTAGCCTGTCGTAACCGCCAACTAAGCCGCTCCAGGTTTCTGGCACTGTGATAAATTTTTTGTTGATCTAGCGTGTCCGTCACGTAAAAGCTGTCTTTATAAGCAAAGCTATGATTAATCATACCGACCAAGCCGGCCATTAAACAGAACACGCGATCCCCCCTAAACGACTCTTTCAAAGAGGCTTCCATAAGTTCTATCTCAACACCCGGCCCGCATTCACTGAAACCTACTCCGTCATGCACGCCAAACAAACTTGCAACGCGTTCATCAACCGTTTTGCTTGTTGGTAACTGGGATGGATTGCGTTTATAGAACTTCCCGGTCAGTTCCTTAAGTATCTCACGCGTTTGCTGATAATGCGTTTCGATCACCAACGACGTATCAGTTTTGGCAACGTCACGAACGTGATAACCACCGATACCACAAGACTGAATGCACGCTGCAAACAGTAGCAATAAGGTCATATGACTTATGCGGCTTAAGGTCACGCTGCTATTAGAGATTACTGCCACCTTGCGTTAATGATCATTGAGCAGTTCTTGATACAAGGCCCAATTACGCTCAATGGTAGCGCTTACGTCGAAATGATTTTGAATTCGACTTTGCGCCATTTTGCCCATATTGCTGCAGGTTTCTTCGTCTAATACCTTATCCAATGCCGCCGCAAATGCCGTAACGTCAGCCGGTGGTACGACATAGCCGCTGCTGCCATTTTCAACCAGCTCCGGGCTTCCGCCAACACGCGTGACCACGGCCGGTGTACCCTGCCCCATTGCTTCAATCAAGGCTCGTGGTAAGCCCTCACGCTTAATCGATGGCATGGTGGCCACATCAATCGCGCCGTTTATAGACAGCGCTGCTTGTTGATCTACTTTTCCGGTAGTAAAAATCAGTTCCCGTTTACCACTCGCCGCGATTGCCTGCTTCGCCTTCTCATCACGGAGATCACCTACCAACAACAAGGCCACTTTCTCTCGCTGCATTTCGCCAAATGCTTTCACAAGCACGTCTATGCCTTTTCTTGGGCGCATCGCGCCACAAAAACCAATCACTTGATAATCAGTCGGCACGCCGTATTGTTGTAAATCAATACGTGGCACGGTCTTGTATCTTTCAGTAACGTGGCCTTTATGAATTGTGACTAATTTTTTCGGCGAAAGGCGAATGGGACCAAACCCCATCGTCAGAAAGTGAGCGCGTATGGCCTCAGCAACGCAAACAATACGATCAATACGCGGGTGCAAAAAGCTCAATAAAGAAAACGGGTCGAAGAAGCTCAGGTTTCCCACAATACCGCGATAGGCGATAAGTTTCGCAGAACTGTTGCGCATTGCCGGTATGGTGCTGAGTAATGCTTGCTTGCGAAGAACATGAATAATGTCTGGCTGAAACTGGTTAATCGCTTTTTTTATAGTCTCGACATTGCCTTTGTTGCGCTTTCCCTTGAACGCTATTTTTTGCACAGGTATGTCATTTTCCGTGAACATTTCCAAGTTAATACAATTGTCGGCACACACAACGGTGACGTCAGCCCCCTTGTGCTTGGCGCCAACATATTGATATGGCTCAATATGGTCGATGTCGGTAGTGACCAGCATGAGTTTCACGCAAGCCACCTTCTTACTTTTACAGTTTTACCCGGTCGATACTTGAATCTGGCCGCATCGCTTGGCGGATAAAGATACTCATTGCTTTGCAATCGCTCGTACAAAGCAAGATACGCACGCGCACTGTTCTGAATAGAAAAAGCCGTTTCTATACAACGCTGCTGCATGCGCTGCTGTTCTTGGGCCGTGCGATTGAGGTGCCAATCAATGGCGTCATTCGCTTGTTGGTACGACGTGACCAGATAACCATTTTCACCATCAACGATGTACTCGCCAAGGGCGCCATTAGGTGTTGCCAGCACGGGTGTGCCGCAGGCCATCGCTTCATGAGGAGCCAACGCAAACGGCTCTTGCCAATTAACCGCGTAGAACAACAATCCGCTGCTTTGTAGCAATGTAAGCTTCTCAATACCGTCAACATTACCGCAACTTTGGATTAGAGCCTTTTTGTCTCCGCGCTGCGCGCGTTGTCGCCACAAACCTCGTAATTTCTTCTCACTCCAAACATCACCGCCACACAATTTAATTGTCAGGTCATTATCTAGAGCAAGATTGATTGCGCTTATTGCATTTTTCTTACGCCAGCCAAGTTTGGCCATAAACAACATAGTGCGTTCTTTGTCAGCGCAGGGCGGGTATTCATCCAACGGCAAACCATTGTGAACAAACAACTCGGCACCATGGTTGTTGGCGTGCGACTTACTGAGAAAAACGGTGTTGGGCAATATTGCCTGCGCCGCACGATGATTGCCGTGCTCGGTGATCAAATAAGCGCAATGCGGTGAAAACTCGGTTGGAAACGGCTGATGGAAGTGCAGCAATTCGGCATCGGGTAACATCGATGGCAGATCTGCCAGCGTATTAGGCCAGGGAACAAAATCTATTCCGGCTTTAGTCAAAGCCTCGCCACCTTGTTGTGCGACTACAGTAACTTCATGCCCCAACTGCACTAACGCGCGTGCTAGCCAAAACACCATACGCTCTATTCCGCCATAGCCTGCTGGTGGCACGTGGCCATCAAAAAGCTGAACAATTTTCACTCAGATACCGCTCTCAATCCGGGGTTAGCCACATGATGACTGGCCGCAATCACTGTTTGCAAGCGCTCGGTATTGGCTGACAATTGATCCCGATCGTTTTCTTCATGCCAGAGATGTATAACGGGTATGGAAGCACGACCTTCTTTTCGAAGCACACCATAGCGCAGTAAACGCACCGCCAAATCGGCGTCTTCGTGCCCCCATCCTATGTAGCGTTCGTCAAAGCCATTCACGGCCTCAAAGTCGGACCGCCATATGCCGAGATTGCAGGTTTTTACACCATCCCAGTCACGCGATTTTCTATACGCTGTGAAGGGTAGCGGCAGCAAAGAACCCACGCGTTTCACATCGCCTTTCATGCGATGCAACAGCCAACCCGGAAAATGTGCGGGTAGGGCCTGACCCGCGAAAATTCTTTGGGTTAATTGCTCGCGCAGCATAATGCGACTGCCGCGCACAAAATAACCACTTTCGGCGAATTCGCGGTGGGCGCTGACAAAATCTGGCCGCGCAATACAGTCACCATCCAGAAACACCAGATAATCGCCTTGCGACATGCGCACGGCGTTGTTTCGCGCCGCAGCAGCGCGAAATCCGTGATCTTCATGCCAGGCATGAACGAGGGGTGCCGTGCTTTGCGCCGCACAGGCTTGAATCAGCTCTCTGGTTTCGTCACCAGAACCGTCGTCGGCCACCACAACTTCATAGTTTTTATCACTTTGCTTCTGCAATGAGCGCAAAGCCTTTGCGAGGTAACGGGGCGAATTGTACGTACTCACAATAATGGAGACAGTTCCAGCGGAATTCATGCGCTTGTCTGTTCAGGCAACGGATCGGTATTATAGGCCTCTGATCCATCCGTGAGGAAACCATTATCCTATCTCAATTTCGCAAAGAGCTGGCCCGCCAGTGTGGCAAGTATGTAGATCGATACCACGGTTTTTCCTATGACTTCACCAAAGGTGGCGAGAAGAAGCTGTTTGAAGATTTGAGCGGCTTCGACTTCAAAACCCTGTTTGATGTTGGCTGCAACGTGGGTGATTGGTCGCTAATGGCGGCAGAGCATTTCTCTAAGGCGCACATTCATACGTTTGAACTTTCCAACGTCACTTACGAAGTACTCGCAAACACTCTCAGCGACGAGCGCTTCATTAACAATAACTGCGGCTTGTCCGACGCAGAAGGCACTATCCATTACAAAGATTACGGGCCAGAATCAAAATTTAACACCTTGCTGGGCAATGCCACCTATCATGATGACCAAATTGCCGTCACCGAGCGTGAAGGACGTGTGCGCACTGGTAACGCCTATTGCGCAGAGCATGGCATACAGAACATCGATTTTCTCAAAGTGGACGTTGAAGGTGCCGAGCACATGGTGCTGAATGGTTTTTCAGAGCTACTTAGCCGGCAAGCTATTCGAGCGGTGCAGTTCGAATACGGTTATACCAACGGCGATGCTCACTTCTTAATGCGCGATTTTTACCAGCTGTTCGAGGGATTTGGTTATCAGGTAGGAAAGATACATCGCGATGGCGTGCAGTTTCAACCGTGGAGTTATCCACTCAATAATTTTAAGTCCGGGCCAAATTTCCTGGCTGTGAAAAGCACTGATAGCGAGCTTATTTCTGCGGTCGCGGGAACACCTATTTGATGAAACACGCTCGTGGTTTCACGTTCATTGAATTGATCATTGTGGTATTCATAATCGGTGTGTTGTCGGCGATTATTGTGCCGCAATTGTCCACCGATGGTCTCCAAGACCGAGAGGCTGCTTTGCGAGCTAGATTGAACGCACTTCGCCAAGCTATTTATCAGTATGAAGCAGAGCATGGTGAATATCCGGGTGTTAACGCAACAGTCGCGTCTAGCTGCTCTGGAACCACCTATGAAGCCGGCACTACGGAACGGGGCTTTTGGTTACAGCTGCAAATGTATTCAAATGTGGAGGGCCAAGTATGCAGCAAACAGGATGAAGGCGCTTTCCCTTTTGGACCGTATATTCAAACCTCCGGTGCACTGAAAAATCCTGTAAATGGCTCGGATCATGTCACCGTTATCAGCGGCGGGAGTTATACCATAGTAGCGGATGGCCCGAACCGTGGCTGGAAGTACGACAACGTGGTGGGCGTGATTATCCCAAATGACGAGTCCGAGGACTCGCTGGGAAATCGATACGACAGCTATTAAAAAGCGCCGCGTCTTAAAGAAAGTGGCGTCCCCTAGGGGGTTCGAACCCCTGTTACCGCCGTGAAAGGGCGGTGTCCTAGGCCACTAGACGAAGGGGACACAGTGCAGCGTCAAAGAGCGCCAAAAACGAAGGCGGTATTGTACATAAGCCGGACTGGAATTCAAGCGCGGAATTGGGATTTTGACAGCTGCTTAGCAGCAAGGTTGCGCACGTCCGTGTGCGCTTGCTGATTGGCAACATTTACCAACTAGTGATGATGCCTGTCATGGCCCCGATGAGACTTGTAAGGCTTCTGATAATGGTGCTCAACAGACCAGTAACTGCGGTGCCTGCGCGGTCGATCGTAGCCCGGGCATTGCTTGCTATGCCGGTGCAATCGATGCCCATGGGCATAGCGTTTCACCCTGTGGTAACGCTGCTTATAGTTCAGATGAGGATAACCGCTGTGCAGGTTCAAGCTGAAAACAGCACCGCCATGGTGACCATTTGGGTGAGCCTGCGCCGGGCTGGCAATCAGTCCTAATCCAGACACTGTTAGCGACAAGCCAAGTGCCATTGCTTTAATGCTCATACTACCTCCTATGCGGTGAAACCGCTTTTTCAAGAGCAACATCAGCTTAGGCCTGGCAGACTGAATCGCGGCTGAACTTCAAAGCGCATCGTGAAACTGAACAACATCTTAAATTTACGATGGTTTGCAGCTGAAGGCTTTTCAGATCAAGGTATGCACAGTATCCTTAGCGCTACCTGAATATGGAGAGATTTCATGCGAAAACTTGAGACCACCCTTGTAGCCTTATTACTGAGTTCAGCTGCGTCGTTCAGCTGGGCCGAATGTGACCGCCCAGAGCGCCCGGCTGTGCCCAATGGCAGCGAAGCCACTATGGACGACATGGTTGCCGGACAAACCGCTGTTAAGGCTTATGTTGCTGATGGCGACGCTTACATCAAGTGCCTGGAAGCTGAAGAAAATTCAGCCATGTCTGATGTCGACAGCAGCGACGAAAATGCCGTTGCAGCAGCTGAAGCGGCCAATGCCGAGCGCATCAAGACTCATAATGAAGTGGTTGATGAGATGACAACTGTTGCCGGTGAATGGAAAGAGTCCATGACAGCATTCAAATCAAAAGACAGCTGATTATCTAGAATATGAGCGGGGCTACTTTGGTAGCCCTTCTTTCTATTGCCGGCACGCCCTATTCCTCTTTTTTAAGGTCGTGAAGCTGCCAAAACGGCGTTCACAGCCCTCTCGCAGCCAGCAAGCCCTCGTAAACAGCCTCTTCTGCAGAGCGTGGACTCAGGCAATCACCCACCAGTTGGTAATCCACGTCTAACTCGATTAACTGCTGTTCCAGCAGCGTCTCTGACTGATGCCCAAGTGCCATCACCAAGGTATCCATATTGTTGCAAATAATTGGTTCATTGCTGGTTGTATGCTGAAAGTACGCAGTGTTTTGGTCGGCCCCGAAAAATCGCGCATAGGGTATGACCTCCACGCCCAGCTTGTGCAATGAGCCCGACCAATGCCAGCGCAGATACTTCTGCAAATTCTGCCCCGCCATTTCGCCATCAACGCATAGTCTTACCTGCGCGCCTTCGCGTGCAATTTTTTCCGCCAAGCCCATACCCACCCAGTCACAGCGCCAATCGGCTATCACCACCGCCGCACCCGGTTTCACCTCATCTCTCAGAACTTGCCAGGCATCAACCGCATGGGCTTGCTCTGCTATCTCTGCATCTGGCCGATATGGGGTGGCACCAGTGGCAACAATAACGGTGTCTGGGGTTTCGATTTCGAGTAGGGCCTTATCCACCTTGGTTTTCAGTCGAATGTCGACATTGTTCAACTCCATTTCGCGGCGCAAGTTATCAACCATGACTCCAAACTCCGCGCGCCCAGGTAAAGCTTGTGCCAATATCACCTGCCCGCCGAGGCGACTGCTTTTCTCGCACAACACAACCTGATGCCCACGCTCTGCGGCCACGGCCGCGGCTTTCATGCCCGCTGGCCCACCACCTGCTATCAAAATCTTGCGTGCTTTATTGGCGCGAGTGACGGAACCAAGCGTCAGCTCGCGCCCTGTAACAGGGTGCTGAATACAGGAAATTCGGACGCCCTGATGGTAATGACCAATACAGGCCTGATTGCAGCCAATGCAGGCCCTAATATCATCCAATTGCCCGGCACGCGCCTTATTTGGCATCTCTGGGTCGGAAATCAGCGCACGCGTCATTCCACATAAATCCGCCTGCCCTTTGGCAAGCACCTGCTCAGCAAGCTGCGGCTGATTAATTCGCCCGGTCACCAGCACAGACTGGCTGACAGCTCGCTTCACTGCACCGGCTTGAGGTGCCGTATACGCATGCTCTATAAACATAGGAGGCACAACATGAACTGAACCACCCAGACCCATCATTGAGCCTACGGTTACATTCAGATAATCAAGTTCACGCTCTTCGCTTAGCCTACGACAGATATCGAGCCAGGCTGCTTCATCCAAACCATCCGGTTCTAACTCATCGGCCGAAATACGCATGCCAATGACGAAGTCGTTGCCAACAACCTTTCGGGTTGCAGCAATCATTTCCGCAACCATTCGAAAACGGTTTTCGAAAGACCCGCCATATTCGTCATCACGAAAATTGGTTTGCGGGTTTAGAAACTGCGCAATCAGCATGCCGTGACTGGCGGTTAACTCGGCACCATCAATACCTGCTTCGGCCATTCGCCCGGCTGTATTTGCAAAGGCTTGAATAATTTTGCGCACGTACTGTGTGGACATAACTCGCGGCATGCAATGGAAACGATGGTCAGGCACCATTGAAGGAGCTCGTGCCACAATCTGTAGGCCGTCATGCGTATAGGTAATACGCCCGCCATGATTAATTTGCGCAAAGACCTTACACCCGTGCTTATGTACGGCCTTAGCCACCATGCGATAGCCGGGAATGCAGGCATCGGTGCTTGAATCAAGGTAATAACTTGCCGACACATCATCCGCATCCGGGCGCGAAGACTCCATTATGATTAAGCCGGCACCCCCTTTGGCTCTGGCTTCGTGATACGCCGCCATTTCTTCACCGGGCGCGCCGTTCTCGGCAAGAATGGTTTGATGCGCAGAAGAGAAAATACGGTTTCGAATTTCAAGGCCGCGAATTTGATGGGGGGTGAAGAGATGTTTGAACGCCATGGTCGCTACATTCCTATGCGAAGGTCACCTGAACTTAATTAATTACTTCATTGTGGGTCATCGTCTTCAGCCTCTTTCAAGCGTTCTTGACGAGCTTGCTCTTCCGCAATTACGGCTTTTATTTCCGCCATCACAGAATCTACGTCGGCGTCGTGTGTGTCTTCTTCAGAAAGGCCGGTCAGCACAGTGTTCTCGTTTAGCTTACCGTCTTGGTAAAGAGCCCACATTTCCTGCGCGTAGCGGGTATGCAACAAGTCTGGCGAAAATTGGCCATAGTAAGCGGCCACATTCTCAACGTCTCTGGTCAGCATTGATTCTGCATGGTTATTAGCCGCAGCGTCTACAGCTTGCGGAAGATCAATAATCACCGGGCCGTATTCGTCAACCAGTATATTGAATTCCGAAAGATCGCCATGTACTACGCCGGCGCACAGCATGCGTTTTACGTATTCGATAACCACCGCATGATCTTCTTCTGCTTGCTCAGCCGACATGGCCACATCAGCCAAACGTGGCGCTACGTCGCCAGACTCGTCTGTGACCAACTCCATCAACAACACGCCATCCAGACAACCAAATGTGTCAGGCACACGAACCCCGGCACTTGCCAGGCGTCTGAGCGCATCCACTTCGGCGTTCTGCCAGGTTTCTTCCTGTTGTTTACGGCCGAACTTGGAGCCCTTTTCCATCGCGCGGGCACGTCGGCTATTACGAACCTTACGGCCCTCCTGATAATGCACGGCCTGCTTAAAGCTGCGCTTCATGGACTCTTTGTACACTTTCGCGCAACGTATGGTTGAGCCGCAACTCACTACATAAACGTCGGCCTCTTTGCCGCTCATTAGGCGGCTAAGAACCTCGTCGATGAGTCCGTCATCAACCAGAGGTTGCAATCTTTTAGGAATTTTCATTGCGTACTTTAAAAAACCACCTGTTGTGCAAAGCACATATTAATAAGGTACCTGGCGAATACGAAAAGACCGGCCTTTCATTTTACCAGCGCTGAGCTTTTTGAGTGCGTGCTTGCCAATTGAGCGCTCTACGGCCACATACGCCCACTGATCAAACACATTAATCTTGCCAACGTCTTTACCGGCAATTATTGGCGCGTTCGGGTCTCGACCCTTTTGATCCTTACTTGTCAGCGCACCCAAAATATCCCCAGGTCTAAGCTTTTGTTTTTTTCCGCCATCAATTTGCAGGGTGATCATCTTCGGTGGACGTATCGCACGACCCAACAAGGCCTCACTGGGCAAGGGCTTAGCTTGCAGGGTAGTTTGCAAATATTCTTCAAGCTGGCCAAGCTTGTACTTTTCCTTACGACTGAAAAGAGTACACGCAAGCCCTGTATTACCAGCCCGACCCGTACGGCCTATTCGATGAGTATGCACTTCATTATCGCGTGATAACTGGTAATTGATAACCAGGTCTATGGTATCAATGTCCAAACCACGCGCGGCTACATCAGTTGCTACCAAAACGGCCGCACTTTCATTTGAAAAGCGCATCAAGGTACTGTCGCGATCGCGCTGCTCCAGGTCGCCATGCAGTGCCAGCACTGAAAAGCCCGCGTTATCAAGATCGGCTGCCAATTGTTGAACATCGCGTTTCGTATTGCAAAAAATTACAGCAGCTCGCGGGCTGATATCGTGCAGTAGCAACTGTGTTGCGAGCAAGCGCGGTTCGCTACCCTCCTCAATCTCATAAAAACGTTGCTCGATAACATTCTGTTCGTGCACCGATTCTACTTTTACCGTCAGCGGATCGCGCATAACACGCTTGGCAATCTGCTGAATATTTTTCGGAAACGTAGCACTGAAAAGAAGTGTTTGCCGCTCATCTGGCGTTTTATCTACAATCGCATTCAACACGTCCTGAAAGCCCATTTCCAGCAT
Source organism: Pseudomonadales bacterium (assembly GCA_045105115.1). Lineage (GTDB taxonomy): Bacteria > Pseudomonadota > Gammaproteobacteria > Pseudomonadales > JAUIET01 > JAUIET01. Next base: position 27,712 of record JBGCDE010000076.1, read on the forward strand.
TCTGTCGGCTTCATCCAGAACCAAAGTAGTTACCTGATCCAAATTCAAATGCTGTTTGCGCAGGTGTTCATCAATTCGGCCGGGCGTGCCAACAACGATATGCGCGCCGTGCTCCAGTGAGCCAATCTGTGGCCCGAAAGGCATTCCCCCGCAAAGTGTCAGCACTTTGATATTGTGAATACCTCTGGCAAGGCGCCGAATTTCTCTGGCTACCTGGTCGGCCAGCTCACGCGTAGGGCACAGCACTAAGGACTGAACCCTGAATTTCTTTACATCCAGCTTTTGTAATAAGCCCAGACCGAACGCGGCCGTTTTACCGGAACCCGTTTTGCCCTGCCCTATCAAATCTTTGCCTTGCAGAATCGCCGGAAGGCTTTGCTGCTGGATAGGCGTCATCGCGGTGTAAGACAAGGAGTCAAGGGTAGTCAGCAGCTCGGATTTAAGCGCCAAGGTGGAAAAAGAAGTCATTGGATTACTCAGGTTTCATTGCGAGCCAGGCTCAGAGGGTGACACACCGGTCTGCGCTCTAACATTGTCGTCAGTACCAAGCTGGTTGCGGTCTGCACACCAGGCGGGCTCTGGTGGTACATCTAACCACGCGGCGCTCTCACCATCAAATGTACCGATCTGATCATCACCCGCGCCGTGCGGCGTGTAGCCCAACAGTGCTCGACAACGCGGGCTGAACTTTACCGCAATGTCGGGCGGTGTTTCCAAATATTGATTGGCTTCCTGGCGCAGCCAACCCAGACAATAGGTGTTGATCAGGCCCGCCCGGGGACCGCTGCTGTTGTTAGCGCCACCGCCATGCCAGGTAGAACCAAGATAGAACAAGGCCGAGCCCTTAGGCATAACCGCTGACTCCCAGCTACTAACGTCAGGCAAATGCCAGGAGCGCAAAAAGCGATGTGAACCTGGCACCACCCTGGTACCGCCATTATCCTCAGTAAAATCGTTTAGGGCCCACATTACGCCAATCTGCAACTCAACACCCGCCAGTTCCATGGGATAAATAGAATCGTCGCGGTGCAATGCCTGGGCTGACTCTCCTGGCATAATCTCAATCGCGGTCAAACTACCCACCTGATAAGTTGCGGCGTGAGGCAGCAGTATTTCGTCTGCCACGCCCACTAGCATATCGTGATCTACCAAGGCCTCGGAACTGGGCGCGCCGTGCATGATGGCGCCATAGCGACGCGTTTTATTGCCATCAAAGGGGCTTTGACTATCAAGCTCTGCTTGATCGAATTTGGGTCGCAGTTCGGCCGCCACTGCATCAGCAACAGCGGGCTCAACCAACTCATTGACAACAACGGCACCGTCTCGCCGCAGTGCCGCAACTACGTCAGCTACTGAAGCGTGTTTGTCTAGATAGCTAAGAGGCATAGTGTTTTCCTAACTGCATTCAAAACTTGCCAACCCTGGCGTTTGCTCAAGCGTGACTTTAATTGACATTTCATGCAGAAGCGAGCGATCGAGCTGATAGATTATCATCAAGTATTTAAGCTACGATATGATCTTCAAGCGGTTATAGTGATTGTGAGTTGTTGCTACCGAACAGACGATGACAGAGAAAACACCGAATCACAGGCTTAGCGCCATGTCTTGCCCGGTTTCACTAAACGACGTGGACCTGTTCGCACCAGGCAGCCAGGAGCACTGGTACGAGGCCTATCCGATATTGCACGAACAAGCGCCTCTGTTGGTGTTGCCTGGCGAAGGTGCCGATGGTTCCAGTGACGCCTATGTGCTGAACAGCTATGAGGACATTCTGCAGGTAGTTAAAGACCCACAACGGTTCCTGCCAGTGATGAGTGCATTAGCCAATGATCTGCAACGCAAACTGGATCGTGGCGAAGCACCCATACAGGACCCCTCCCGCTTTGATTTAGCGCTCGACTCAGTGCGTACTCTCCGCCCCACCATCGAACTTTGGCGTTCACATCGAAAAGAGCTCACCGACCCCTGGGTAGGACCCGGTGCACAACGCCACCAGGCAATGATTGAGCAGGTTTGCGATGAGCTTATCGATTCCTGGATACACCGCGATGACGGTGACGGCTTGGGGTCAGTCGAATTTATCGAAGAATTTGCCAGGCCGCTTCCGCAGTTAGTGATGGCCAATGTGCTTGGCCTGCCAAGAGAAGACGTTCCTAAACTGGCTGAATGGGGTTCGGCGCAAGTTATGCAATACGTGGTCGGTGAAGGACACCGCAATATTCTGAGTGAAGAAGACGCGGCCCTGCAGGCTGAGAGATTGACCGGTTTTGCGCAATACCTGACTGAAAAGGTAGCGCAAAAAAGGGCAAACCCGCAGAACGACATGATCAGCGCCCTGACCCAGCAACACTATCACGCCCTGGACCGCAAACTAAGCAACGAAGAAGTCTATGGCATTGTTTACTTCATGATTCTGGGCGGTCTTGAAACCACTCAGTATGCGCTGGAAGAACAGGCGCAGCTGCTGTGCGATGAATCTGCCGTGTTTCAAACTATTAAAACTGACCCCGGAAAAATTCGCGCCTTTACCGAAGAAGCCATGCGATTGCGCGCGCCAACCCAGGGGCTTTCCACAAGACTCACCACACGCGACGAACAGTTTCAGGGAATTACCGTTCCTGCCGGCTCCTTGCTGCACATACGATTTGGGGCTGGTAACGTAGACCCAAAGCAGTACGACTGCCCTCACAAGCTAGATCTCAATAGGAAATCTCTGGGCAACCACCTAACGTTTTCACAAGGTCCTCGAACCTGCCCAGGTGCCGGAATATCGCGGTTGGAGCAAGTGATCGCATGGCAAAAACTGAGCGAACGTCTTGATCTTCTTGAGTACGCCGAGGGTAACAGCTTTGAGCATCAACCTGGAATTATGCTGGGAACGCTCGCCCTAAAGCTACGCTTTCGAAAAGCTAGTGCATAAGCATTCTCGACGAGGAGTCACACACTGATGAGTACACTACTGGCAAAGATTCAAATACACCCGGGGAAGGAAAACGAATTTGAATCAGTAATGGCGTATATGTATGAAGAAACACACGGCAAGGAAGCAAACAGCGTACTGCGCTACGAGTACTGGCGCGGGCAAGAAGCTAACTTCTATTACTGCCTGTTATCGTTTGCCGATAACGTGTCTTTCTGGCGCCATCAAGCCAGCGATCATCATGAAGGTGAAATGGAGCGCTTTATTGCTTGCATCGCAAGTCTGGACTTGGAGGCCGTAGACCCTGTTCAACAAGCCTCGCCACTACCACCTACGCTCGAAGGAACAACTCAAGACAAGGAAGCCGCTGCAGTAAAGCAACAGGCCGCTCAGTTTCCAATTAATGAAGCCGCCTGGTGGGCGGCTGTCAGGCAAGTACTCTAGGGAACCTCTGGTAAAGTACGCACTGCCCTCAAGCCTCAATATCAAGCGGTCGGTAGTAGTCTTTACCCTCGCTGATGTATTCACCCCGCAGTTTCATGAAACTCTCACCGGCCGAACCTTCCTCTGACAGAGTCAGGTTTTGGCGAAAGAAGTTAATACTCTCGGGGTGAAGCTCACGCGCCATTTCCCAATAGTGCTCCGCTTTCTCACTGTGCCCATGTGAACGAAACACATTCGCGAGTTTAAACGCGGCATCAGCTAGCAATTGGTCGCGAGTAAACTGGCGAATATTGCCTGTTACAGTCTCAGCGGACTGAACGTGCACACTGTCTGCTCCGTTTGCAATCCAGTCTCGCAAGGCTGGTGAATAAACATCGGTGCCAAACGTAATCGATTGTTCACCGTTACCAATTTCATGCAATTGCGCATAGGTGCCTTCATCAATTCGAACGATCCGGCCTTCCTCATCTATCCAGGCAGCCGATGGAACATTGATAAAGTTAAACGCGCTGCTGATGACATGATCAGGATCAACCACCTGTATGTATGTTGCATTCGCCGCATCAAAAATGGGCCCTGCAACCGCTTCACCACCCGTGTCTTGCGCGGCACTGAGGATGACAAAATTCGGATCGTTTATTTCTTCATAAATACGTTGCCACACGGACACGTCTAGGAAGCAGCCTCACCATGATGACCAGGTTACGATCAAGGCTTTCTTACCTTTCAGATCAGCCAATTCAACCACTTGGCCCTGGCGATCTGTAACTTTAAATTCTGGCGCCATGGCATTTGTCATCATGCTTTCGCGCCGCGAGGGCACTTCAGCAAAACTCCACACACGGGCACTTATATCTGCTACATGAGGCTGACCAATTAAATCGGCAAATGCCGTGAGATCAAACCATCGCGTGCCGCCTTGCTCAACAAACAGTGATTCATTGACTGGAACACACAAATCGCCGAGGCAAGCGCCCTGAGGCTTAAGCGTGAAACCATTAATCGAGCGAAGATCATCTGGATTGATTAATAGGCCATCGCCCTGGCCAATCTCAGCCAGCGTAACAGTACGGCCTTCGCACAATACCGTTGCACTGCCATTAGCATGGATCGGCTTTTCTTCGAACGGGTGTCGAAGATGCGGGTAAGCCATCATTGCATCTGCCATGAGTTTCCCTTCTTTGGATCTTGTTCTTTTACTAGCGGCTTGATGGTAACGCGATAAGCGCAGCTGAGAAAGCCTTTAAATGTAAGATAGGCGAATCAACGACGCCTCAGCGGACCATTCACTGCAGAAGCACCCCCATCTACCGGAAATGCACCACCTGTGATAAAACTGGCCTGATCACTCAATAGAAAACACACCAGCTCGGCAATTTCTTCTGGCTTTCCAATTCGGCCCAGCGGTTGAAGGTTGCCAAGTGCATTCCACGCTTCGTCATTGGCACGGTAAGAGTCGAGAATCATCGGAGTATCAACCGCGCCGGGGCAGATCGCATTCACACGAATTTGGTACTCCGCCAACTCGGCCGACGCTGCCTTCATTAAGCCTATGACAGCATGCTTAGCTGCCACGTAACTGGCCATATTCAGGTCACCACGTAGCCCTGCCAGCGACGCCGTCATTACAATTGCACCTTGCTTGCGTTCCATCATTGGCTTGGCAAGTGATTGAATACCTAGAAACATGCTGCGCAAATTGACCGCAATAACGCGGTCCCAATCAGCCGCTGTCGTATCCATTATTGACGCGGGTACGTTGAGGATTCCTGCGTTAAGAAACACGCTATCGATTTGGCCGTAAGCTACGAGTGTTTCTTCGCACAGACGAATATTGGCTGCTTCATCACTCACGTCGACTTCAACGGCAATTGCGTCTGCGCCGTTATCGATCAACTCAGTGGCCAGTGCATTAGCCGCTTCAATGTTCAAATCGGCTATGCAGATTCTTGTATTGGATTGCGCCAACCGCAACACCGTAGCGCGCCCCATGCCTGACGCCCCACCAGTGATAATTGCTACTTTATTATTCGATTCCGACACAGCATCCCCCCCTCAAACAGCGCTTCGTTTTGTCAGCGCAATGAGTAGCGCACTCTACATTGACTTTGTAATGTTAAGCACAGCCGAATATGTTTAAATATTCAGGCAACCATATCAGAGTACCACGGTTTAAGCGCTGTGGCCTTTTGTAGAGCATTGCCCAAGCGCGAAATCCAAACTACTTCAGAAATGCAGGAGACTTGGCATGATGCGCTTAACATTTCAAAAACTCTTACTCCCCCTGACAATTCTCGCTACGTGCTGGCCGCTACCCAGCGTATATGCACAGGGCGCAACCCTGGAAGAGGTTATTGTTACGGCAAGGAAGCGTTCTGAAAACCTTCAGAATGTTCCTGTGTCTGCCACAGCTTTAACCGCAGCTGACCTTCAGGACGCTGCGTTACCAGACCTGCAGAGCATTGCTGAATACACACCCAATCTTAACTTCACCGTAGGCGCCGATGGCAGCGCTTCCTCGCTGCAGGCTTTCATACGCGGTGTAGGTGAAGTTGACTTCGCAATTACTACTGACCCCGCCGTGGGCGTTTACGTAGATGGTGTTTATCTTGCCCGCACCATTGGCGCGAATCTGGAATTCGCAGACATCGAGAGAATAGAAGTATTACGCGGCCCACAAGGCACCTTGTTTGGTAAAAACACAATTGGTGGCGCCATCAACGTAACCACCAGAACCCCAACCGGTGAATCGAAGTTCTCGGTGCAAGGCACAGTTGGTAGATTTGATTACCGCGGCTTCAAAGCCTACGGCGAATTTCCCATTATTGACGACACACTTGCCGGCAGCATCTCAATACTGGCCAAGCAATCTGATGGCTGGCAGGAAAGACCTGGAGACAATTCCGGGAATGACGACATGGTTGGTGGGCGACTGCATTTGAATTTCACGCCCTCAGAGTCATTCTCTTCGCATTTTGTGATGGATTACGTTGATCAGGACCAGCAGGTTTACCCGCGCGTATTGGCCAATTTTAATGACCAACAACTGTTCCCAAGCTTCTATAACAATTTTGTCGCAGGCCCCGGTGCTTGCTGCGTCTCAAACGGCAACGATATTGACCAGAGCAATGTGACCAGAGGTGAAGACAAGCTTGAGTCCTTCGGTATTAGCTGGACCAATAGCTGGGAGGTCGGTGATCTCACCATAAAATCAGTGACTGGCTACCGCAGCCTGGAATCCGCTACCTTTCGCGACAGCGACAACAACGCTGAGCAGGATTTCTTTGCTGTATTCACAGGTTTCGATCACGATCAGTTCAGTCAAGAACTACTGGTGTCAGGCGAAACTGATCGCATGAATTGGGTGGCAGGCGTTTATTACTTTTCAGAAGACGGCGACCACGCTACCGAGGTAACCGTTGCCCAAGGCTTGTTTGAAGGCTTAGGTGCTTTACCACCGATGCCACCTTTTACGCTACCTACTGGCGTGCCTCTGGCATTTTTAGCGGTGCCGTTTGATTTAACGCTTAACTACGATCGTAATCAGGAGGTGGACAGCATGGCTGCTTACTTCCACACGGATTGGCAGCTGTCAGAAAAGCTAAACCTCACCGTGGCGGGTCGCTATACGCAGGAAGAAAAAACCCTCACTACCTTTGGCTTCAAACGTTCCAGCCAAACGCCTATTGTTCTACCCGGGCCAACAGATCCTGATAGCTGCAGCGACGTAACACCGCAGGGAGTTGGTAGTGTCTATTCATGCAATGAAACCTGGAACGAATTTTCCCCTAAAATTGGTTTGAGTTATCAGGTGAGCGATGAAGTGATGACTTACACGTCTGTATCCAGAGGCTTTAGAAGCGGCTCTTTTAATGGCCGGCCTACCTCAACTGCTGAAATCTCCGAAGCCGACCCGGAAACCTTGACCAGTTTTGAGATTGGATTTAAATCTGACTTGCTAGACAACCGCCTTCGAATTAACGCAGCTGCGTTTCTGAATGAGTATGAAGATCAGCAATTTCTGGTCAATCGATCATCCGCATCACTTGCGGGTGGTTTGGCACTTATCGTCGCCAATGCAGCTGAATCAAGTTTGAGTGGGTTTGAATTTGAATTTGAGGCCGTTGCATCAGAAGCCCTGCGGCTATTTGGCTCGGCGAGCTATATCAAGGCTGAGTTCGATGACTTTATCACCCTAACACCCGACCCTACTGACCCAACTGGGGCAACATTTATTACAGAAGACGCCAGTGACCGACCTTTTCAAAACACGCCTGAATGGAACGCCATGTTAGGTGCTCAGTATGAAATGCCAATCGGCTCTGCAGGCACGCTGAAGTTTCGAGGCAATGTGTCGTATAAGAGTGACGTATTTTTTACTAACGACAGAGCAGCCGCTGATTTCGAACTGCTTCACCCAAGCGGCTATTCCCTGGTTAATGCTGGAATTATTTTCGCAAGCAGTAGCGAACGCTGGGAAGTTGCCCTGCACGGCAGAAACCTTGGCGATAAACGAGTGGTCAGTGGCGGCTTTACGGTTGACGCATTTGGCAGCACAGACGTTGCTTATACGCAACCAAGGCAATACTTCCTTTCAGTGAAGTACAAAATGGAGTAAAACATCACTGTGTAAAAAGATAGGCAGCATCACAGTGACGCATTTAAGAAATTGCAGACAGAAATTCACAGTTGGAGGCACAAGCTACGGCATCGTATTAGTTGCAAGCTTGCTGCTTGCTTCATGTGCTAACCAGCAACCAGCTGAACAAGCGTTAGCAGTACTGGTACCAGGTTCCGGTGATTACAGCCGGACAATCAGCACATCGTCCACCAATCCCAACTCGCAAGAGGCTCAGGCATTTTTCGACCAGGGTTTACGTTTCGCCTGGGGCTTTTATTTTCCGGAGTCGATTGCGTCTTACCAAGAAGCTGCACGTCTTGCACCTGACCATCCTATGCCGTACTGGGGTATGGCCCACGCGATGGGTCCAAACCCCAACAGCCGCTATGGCCGTATGCCGGACGACCCTCTAGGTGAGGGCGGAAAAGCTATTCGCAAAGCGCTTTCACTGATAGATCAAGCCAATGACTACGAGCGTGACCTTATCAATGCAATGGCAATCCTGTACGACAAAGCGGCACGCCCCGATGACAACGCCCGTGACCAGGCGTATCTGAAAGCCGCTAGAGATCTGCATCGGAAATACCCGTCAGACGCCGACGTTGGTGCGCTTTATGCGGCGGCGTATATGTCGATAGGACGCTGGGATTACTGGGACGCCGATGGCAACCCTAAGTCGGAAACAGCGGATGTTGCAAAAGCTCTGGAACAGGTTCTGGACGCAGTACCTGGTCACCCCGGCGCTAACCATCTCTACATTCATCTGCTGGAAGCGTCGCTGGAGCCAGAGCGTGCGCTGGAAGCGGCCGACCGATTGGAAGCCACTATGCCGATTGCCGGGCATGTAGTTCATATGCCTGCGCATATATACGTGCGTGTTGGTCAGTACAGCAAAGCCATTGAGAACAACCGACGCTCACAGCGTGTGGATCAACAATTGGCAAAAATCTGGGGTGATAATCCATTACCCAATCTGGGTACCTACCCTCTGTCACACAAAATGCACGCGCCACACGCTATCGATTTCATTCGCTATGCGGCAACAGTGCAGGGAAACTATGAAGTTGCAATTGACGCTGCTGAACGATCGGCGGCATTCATTAACGAGAAAAACCTGGACTTGCGCGGCGGTCAGAAACGCATTGCTGCCACGTGGCTGGTGAATAAGATTTTTGGCAAGTGGGATAAGATTATTGGTGCCCAACCACGATTTAGCGGCCGCCCCTATCTTGACGGCATGTGGAGTTACGCATTGGGTAGCGCTCTAGTTGCCAAGGGCGATTTACAAGCTGCGAAGATTGAGTCCGATAAACTCAGCAAGCTAGCCTATGCACCCAACGCTGACGAGTATCGCGTGGGTGCTACGCCTGCGTCTGCCGTGTTAAAGCTTGCAGCACAAGCGCTTCTTGGTGAGCTAAAGCAGGCCGAAGGCGATACTGAGGCGGCCATTGCCGCATTTACCGAAGCTGTTGCGATTGAAGACCAAAACAACTACACCGAACCGCCTGATTGGGGGCAACCTATGCGGCACTATCTGGGTGCGGCTCTGCTTGATGCGCAGCGTCCGGAAGACGCTGAAGCGGTTTATAAGCGTGATCTACGGTGGAATCAGAACAATGGCTGGTCTCTGTATGGACTGAAACAGAGCTTGGAACAGCAAGGTAAAAATGACCAAGCCAACGCTGTTGAGCAAGAGTTCGAAGCTGCCTGGGAAAATGCTACGGTCGTACTGTCACGATCTCGAATATAGGGTGCATTTGGTCCTGTTCTTCGTATACTTAGAGCAAGCCAGCTGTTAGCGCGACAACATGCCTAAAAACACCCGAATACCCGCCGTTCAGATTCACAGCGGGGACAAATTCACTAACGAACTCGGTATCACCGCGATCAAGGACGGCATAAAGAACAGCTCGTCTGAACAACAACGCTTGAAAAAACCAGACTGGCTGCGCATGCAAATCAAAGGCGGACAAGCATTTGAGAAAGTGCGCGGTATTGTTAAAGAACACCGCCTTGCCACCGTTTGTGAAGAAGCCAAGTGCCCAAACATGAGCGAGTGCTGGAGTGCCGGCACGGCAACTATTATGTTAATGGGTGATACCTGCACGCGAGCTTGTCGTTTTTGTTCAGTTAATACAGGCAACCCCCAAGCCTGGCTTGATGAAGAAGAGCCAGATAACGCCGCACGTTCAGTGCAACTGATGAACCTCAAGTATGTAGTGCTGACCTCGGTTAATCGTGACGACTTAGCCGACGGCGGTGCCGGTCACTATGCAGCTTGTGTGCGTAAAATCATTGAGCAAAATCCTGAAACAGCTGTTGAAGCACTAACACCCGATTTTCTTGGCGTGCTGGCTGATGTTGAAACGGTGGTTGATTCTGGAATAGTCGTGTTTGCGCAAAATGTTGAAACTGTTCGCCGACTTACGCATCCGGTACGAGATCCCCGCGCCACGTACCAACAAACCTTGGAAGTATTGGCTCACGCGAAGGCCTACAAGCCCGAGGTTTTGACTAAAACAAGTCTGATGTTAGGTCTGGGTGAAACCGATGAAGAAATTCTTGAGTGCATGGACGACTTGCGCGAGGCCAAGGTCGATATTGTCACCTTTGGCCAATACTTGCAGCCCACTCTTAACCACCATCCAATAGACCGTTATGTAACACCTGAGCAGTTTGAGCAATATCGCCTATTGGGGCTTGAAAAAGGCTTTTTAGAAGTTGTTTCAGGTGTATTTGTTCGCTCTAGCTATCGCGCAGAACAAGTGCTCAATAAAAATAATGTTGGTTTGTAAGCAATAAAGAGCTCTTTCTATCTGACGTTCTGCGCCAACAGTAGCAACCACCGACGATTCGCTCTATGATGGAAAAAACATCATAAACGGAGCGCACCGTGGCCACTTCCAGTATGTACACAGACGACACGCCTTTAGATCAAATAAACCCATCTAATGCGAGCCTGTACGAACATGAGGCCCAATGGCCGATGTTCAAACGCTTACGTGAAGAAGACCCGGTGCACTACTGTGCAGACAGTGATTTTGGACCGTTCTGGTCAATCACAAAATTTGATGACATTGTAGAAGTAGAAAAAAATCCGGAAGTGTTTTCCTCATTCCCGGCTATTGTGCTTGGTGATCAAGACCCTGACTTTACCGTTGAGCAGTTCATTGCGATGGACGCGATTAAACACGACAATCAACGCAAGGTTGTGACACCTTCTGTGTCGCCACAGAGCCTGACCATGATGGAGCCGCTCATTCGGGAGCGGATAGGTCAGATCATGGACGAGCTACCAATTGGCGAACCTTTCGACTGGGTTGATCGGGTTTCGGTCGAGCTCACCACACAAATGCTGGCCACCTTGTTTGACTTTCCGTTTGAAGACCGTCGCAAGCTAACCTATTGGTCTGACATGGCCACCGCTTCACCAGAAATTGCCGGCGATGACAGTGTCACCAAAGAGGAACGCCAGGCTGCGTTGGTAGAGTGCTTAACAGTATTCACTGGCATCTGGAACGAGCGGCAACAGCAATCGCCTGAGGGCAAATACGACTTCATCACATTAATGGCACATTCTGATGTCTTTAAAGAAATGGACCCCATGGAGTTTCTCGGTAATCTGATTTTGCTGATTGTGGGTGGCAACGACACAACGCGCAATTCTATTTCCGGTGGCGTTTTGATGCTTAATGAAAATCCTGGCGAATACGAAAAACTAAAGGCCGACCCAAGCCTGGTACCGAATATGGTATCTGAAATAATTCGTTTCCAAACGCCATTAATGCATATGCGCAGAACCGCCACACAAGATTTTGAGTTTCGTGGCAAACAAATCAAGGAAGGCGATAAGGTTGCTCTCTGGTACGTATCGGGCAATCGTGATGAGACAAAACTTGAACGCCCGGACGAGTTTCTGATTGACCGCAATAGAGCCAGGCAACACATCTCATTTGGATTCGGCGTTCATCGCTGTATGGGTAATCGTTTAGCCGAGATGCAACTCAGATTAGTATGGGAAGAAATACTCAAACGATTTGATCGAGTAGAGGTGGTTGGCAAGCCCAAGCGGCTTAAGTCAAATTTTGTTCGTGGTATTACGGATATGCAGGTGGTGTTGCACGCTAAGTAGTGCGAACCTATTAAACCGTAGCCCGCGATAGAGCTCTGAACCAAAAACCTGAGGCGGCGCTGTTGTTTCTCTCGTATGTCTTCCGCCCTGCCATCAACTAAGCAAGGCGCGTAATCCTTGTGTTAAAACAACTCCAATATTCTGCTCTATCTGAGACACAAGCCTATCCATATCCTCAATAGTGCCATTCCTTATTCGAACACACGCGAGAATCTCCCGAACGCGCGCCGTCACTGCTTCGCTGCTTTCCCTGATCTTTAGCAATTGTTGCCCGCGAGGGTCGTCAATTTCGATGTCAGTGTGCAATATCAGATAACACCATCCACTCAGTGCTTTCGTCAGCAAGGTATGTGTTTCTGACTGGAGAGTTGCTAGCCAGCGTTGGCTTATTTTTTCGCTGCTGTCCATCGCAATTTGTGCACAGCGATGATGCAAGTGCGGATTGCGAAATCGCCTCAATAGTTGATCGCGGTAATGATCTATATCAAAACCTTCAGGCAGATCCAGGGCCGGTATCAATTCCTCGTTCATCAGTTTTTCAATAAATCCGGCCAAGTTGGCGTCGTTCATTACATCCGCTACTGTTTCCAGTTTCAGTAGCAATCCACACACGGCAATTGCGGTATGGCTGGCATTAAGCAAACGCAGCTTGATGTTTTCATAGGGCAGTATGTTCTGCACGAATTCCACACCGGCTTGCTCCCAGGCGGGGCGCTCTGCTGCAAAATGGTCTTCGATGATCCACTGGCTAAAACACTCGGTTTGCACGGCCGCCGCGTCTTCAAGACCCAACAATGACGCTTGCTGTTGTCTTCGCGCATCGGTCATCGCCGGCACTATTCGATCCACCATCGAGCAGGGAAAAGCAACGCTTGTAGATAGCCATTCAACAGCGTCTGGAAAACTCTTGGATAAGTAGTCAATCAACACCGTTTACAGACGCTTACTATTTTCGGATAAGTTATCGCAGCTAATGAGGGTTATCGGCGCGCCGCTCTGCACACACCGCTGATGCAGACCTAATGCGAGCAAACCAAT
>JBGCDE010000077.1:0-2536 GCA_045105115.1 Pseudomonadales bacterium
AACCCAAGCACTTTGAACTGCGCACAGGCAGGTAGGGATGAGCAAAGTACAGAAATCGCCCACACAAACAAAAAGGCCGCTACCGACTTTCAGTACAGACGAGGATGGCGTAGTCCATGTCTCAGTCGATGCTGAAGATGCCTTCAGAAACCTGTTCAATGTCGAAACAGAGGCAGCGGCTGCCGGCTTGATGAAAAGCCTGATAAACGCGCTTGGCCGGTCGGGAGAGAACTACCGTGATATGGCGGCGGCAATGCTGGTCGAATTGGCACCGCGTGATGCAATTGAGGGTATGCTGGTCAGCCAAATGACGGCCACACATGTTGCTATGACCTCAATCTCCCAGAAGGTGGCGGACGCATCCGCGGGGTACCAAGTGCGTGAAACCTATGAACGGTCCATGACCCGCCTCAGCCGCACTTATATTGCCCAAATGGACGCGCTTAAGAAACACAGGGCCAAAGCGCAGCAGACCGTGCGCGTTGAACGGGTGAACGTTGAGAGCGGCGGACAGGCCATTGTGGGCGATGTAAGCCACCGGGGGAGGGTTGAGCATGAAAAGTGACGCTAACCCCATGCAAAGGGCACACGCGTCGCCGCGGTGCACTGCCCTCTCAAAGCGCTCTGGTTTTCTATGCAAAAATCCAGCAGTCCGAGGTTGGTCTGTCTGTCGGATGCATGGTGCTGGCGGTGGTCAACCGGCAGGAGCAGAACACCCTGCATGGAAGCACGGCCTGCGGTCGCGTGAGTGGACTGACGAACGGCGCTGGATTAATGAGCTGGTGCGTGAGGCCCGTGGGATTGAGCGGTTGAGTGGCGGATGACAGTTTGCCTGCATTACTGCCAAATCGAATATGGTAAGCGACTTGAGGCAGTATAGTTGTTTTTGACCGACGACATCATCTTGCAATACCTGGAATTACATTCCGCCAAATAATGCCACCGGCGTCAGCCGGTGTGTCGTTCACTCAAGTGGCTCACACAGCTCTGTCAGTCGCTCGGCTTCGCCTGCAAGTGAGTCAGTCTTGCAACAGATTTCCGGTAGGCTGAAACCTGCTCATTGGTGCGCGTAAAAATTGCACGTACAGATTCAGTATAAAAAAAATCGAGGAGGCGAAAAACTATGAGCATCAATCCAAATCCAGAAAACGCGTCACTTTTCCGTCTGGAGACGGCATCAATCTTCATCGTATTTGTAATTGCAGCAGCGGTTCTCATAACTGCAGCTGGCATTATTGTAGACCATACAATGACGCCAACCAATGTGTTGCACTACTGAGTTTAGAAGTCTTGAGTGCTTTGAAGGCAATCGGACCCGTAAGCTTTCGGAACAGCAATGGTTTCGTGAAACAGCGCGCGCTCTCGAACTAAATTACACCCAGTAAATAATAGCCACAACAGATGAGAGCGCGCGCTGCTCCATGGCGGATGTATGTTCAAAATATGTCAGAATTGTGGCATTTACGGTGGATAACTGGTTTTTTTAGTCGCTAAGAATCAAATGAATTTGATCCAAGCGACGGCAAAAACAGGTTAGAAATACGTTCGATCAGCTCTCTGCGGTGCATGCTGGTTACCATACCCAAGACTATGGACAGTCACCTGATGGTTGGCAGAAGATGCGGAAAAAGGAAAAGACTGAGCTTTCCAGTGACCTCTTTGCCGTTTCCAAATTGTGATTTGCTTAATCTGGCTGCCTTAATCTGGTAGCGCAATTTTTGAAATTGTGTTCAAGTTTATGCTAAGCCCTATAACTGTTTGCCCGATCGAGAAAGGAAGCCTCAGTGACGAAATCGGTAATCGAAGAAGACCTTACTTTAGATGGCAACATAAATTCGAAAGAAGGTGGCGTTGAGGTCAAAGGAAAAGTTCTGGGGAACGTCACTGCCGTTTCAGTGATTATTCGCGACAAAGGAACAATTGATGGTGCTTTAACGGCCACTTCGGTTTCTATTGAAGGTAGCTATCAGGGAACTCTGAAATGCGAAGACTTAGAGGTCACGGCTACTTCTGATGTCAAAGGTGATGTTTCGGCAAAGACGATGACGACTGAAAGCGGTAGCAAAATTGCCGGTAAAGTGCGTATTGGGATTTCATAAGTGCATTCTTAAATCACGGCACCGCAGCGGTATTCCCGTAACCTGAAGCAAGCTTTTAGCGTAATAAAAAACGCACGGATAAAATCAGAGAGCGATTAGGCTAGGCTAACGACCCGGTTTCAATGGAAGGCATCAAGCCGAAGGGCAAGCACTGGCGAACCTATCATCGCTTAGTTGCTGAATTGGAAGATTGGGACTGCAAAAGCGAACTGGGCTTTGCGAGTTCCATTTCGCAGCGATTTGGACAGCTTAATCAGATACCATGAATGCCACAAAGGTGGGCATTTGGGTGGATAAAAACTACAGTAAATTCTGTTATCCCATTATCATCAAAGCTTTAGCCCGAATTAATGGTGCGGGTGAAGGGACTCGAACCCCCACGCCATAGGCGCCAGAACCTAAATCTGGTGCGTCTACCAATTCCGCCACACCCGCAC
>JBGCDE010000078.1:0-7378 GCA_045105115.1 Pseudomonadales bacterium
CAGCGTAACCTGCGGTGCGCGCTGCCCTTCTTTGTTTACCAAATTATGTGCTGTCATGTTTAACTCCTTAAATGTAACCAACAGCATCAGTCTATGGGCCGAACCGTAATAAATAAAATATTATAATTAAATGGTATTGATATATTTTATATATACTAATAAAATCAATCTCGAATACTACTTACGCCCCTCCAAATTCAAGGTGCGGAGGCAGTGATACAAACGTCGGCTAGCGGGACTGTTTGAGACAGGATGTCGAAAATCAAGCCCCCATGGATGGGTTCACGGCGTGTCGCGCAAGGCGCTATTGGAAGCGAAGCCGGTCTTCTAGGATGCTCTCATAACAACAGGATAAAAAATTCTCAATGGCTGCAGAATCGATCAAACCAACCTCGGAACCAAAACCAAAAAGACGAGCCATGCCCGCCGAGGATCGTCGCGAGCAGCTGATTCAGGCAACAATCAAATGCATTGCTGCCCAGGGCTTGTCATCAACCACCATGGCTCACATCACCAAAGAAGCCGGACTTTCGATGGGTATTGTGAACCTGCACTTCGAGAGCAAGGAAAAGCTTCTGGTTGAAACTCTTAAGCATGTTACGGATGAGTATCTTCGCGGTTGGAATGACATCATCAGTGCAGACCCTGATGACGCAGCCGCTACTGTTCAAGCTTTGCTGGCATTTGAGTTCAGTGCCAGCATTGCCCGCAAAGAAAAGTTGGCTGTTTGGTTCGCGTTCTGGGGCGAGGCAAAATCGCGCCCGATTTATCAGAAAATCTGTGCCAAAAATGATCAACGCACTGAAGATTCACTGGTACAGCTCTTTCAGAAACTTATTGATCATGGCGATTCATCTAATCGTTCGCTGAATCCTGAGCTACTTGCAAGCACACTGACGGCCTTGGTGGACGGCCTGTGGCTGGACTTGCTACTCACGCCAAGGCAGATGACACGTGCCAAGGCGCATGAAATCTGTTTGAATTATCTTCGCAGTGTTTTTAGCTCACAATTCCAATAAAGGAGCATCCCTTATGAAAGTTCTATTGGCCGTTTGCCTAATGGCGACTGTTGCATCATGCGCGAACCATCCCGGATCAAACCAGGCAGATACCGTCTTTCGAAATGGTGCGGTATACACCATGGTGGAAGCACAACCTTGGGCGCAGGCGGTTGCCATCACCGATGTCGAAATAGCGGCGGTGGGTAGCGATGCAAGCATTGAAGCTCTGATTGGTCCAAACACCAATGTAATAGACTTACAGGGCAAAATGTTGCTGCCCGGCTTTCACGACGCACACATTCATTCGATGATGGGCGGGCAGATGCTCACTGGTTGCTCCGTGGTGGACGCCGCAACGGTGCAAGAAACATTGGATATTATTAGAGCGTGCGCTGCGGAGTCTGATCAACCCTGGTTGATTGTTGATAGCTTCAATTTGTCGCTGTTTGGTGAAGATGGGCCTTCGCGCAAGTTGTTGGATGCTATCGATGCTGAACGACCTATTGTTGTTAACGGCGCTGATGGGCATACCAAGTGGCTGAGCTCAGCTGCTCTGGCGGCGGCAGATATCACGGCAGATACAGAAACACCGTTAAATGGGGTTATAGAGCGCGAGGCGGATAACTCACCGAGTGGCACTTTGCGTGAATCGGCGACCTCATTGGTTACCAAAATGCAGCCGGTGCCCAGCGATGAGAAATTTCGAACTATGTTGCTAACCGCCGCGAAAGCTATGAATGCGTTTGGGATTACTTCCGTACTCGACGCCTGGGTTGCTCGGTCAAAAGAGCCGTGGAATGGTTCTACGCACATTGCTACCGTAAAAGAGCTAGCCGATGAGGGTTTGTTGACGATCAGGCTTAATGGCGCAATGTCGTACGGTTACGGTGATATGTTCATCGCTGATAAGGGCAAAGCGTATGAGGAAACGCTGGCGAGGCGAGCTGAATTTGAATCTGACCGCTTTAAGCTTCGTACAGTAAAACTGTTTGCAGATGGCGTGCTTGAAGGAGAAACGGCCGCATTGGTGGATCCTTACATAGGCAAAGGCGGATCCAAAGGTAATCTGACCTTCTCGGCGCAAGAGCTAGAGCGAATCATTACAGAGCTTGATGAGAAAGGTCTTCAGGTGTTTACCCACGCAATTGGCGATGGTGCTGTGCGCGCAACACTCGATGCCATCGAAAATGCTAGAGCGCTTAATGGCAGTGCCGATCTGCGTCATCATATTTCCCACCTGCAGTTGATTCACCCGGATGATGTTCCGCGCTTTGCAGAGCTTGATGTTGTGGCAAACTTTCAGGCCTTGTGGGCTTACCCCGATGACTATATAACCGAACTTAACTTGCCTGTTGTTGGCCAGGAACGAGTTGACCGCATGTATCCGATTGGCAGTGTCGCCAAAACGGGGGCGGTGGTGGTTGGTGGCAGTGACTGGAATGTGTCGTCAATGAATCCGCTGGAAGCGATAGAAACAGCTGTATTGCGCAGTGACTATATTAACAATGGCAGTAACGCTACGGATAACCCCAAGCACACTCAGGTGCTTAACGAAAACGAACGTGTTGATCTACATACTATGCTACGTGCTTATACGTCCGCGGCGGCATGGTCAATGCATCAGGACGATATCAGCGGCAGTATTGAAGTGGGCAAGCGGGCAGATCTGATTGTGCTCGATCGCAATCTGTTTGATATTGATCCTGCATTTATCAGCGAGAGTCGAGTGCTAATGACTCTAATTGATGGAAAACCTGTTTATGAAAGTACTGGGAACTGAGCTGTACTATGACTGACTCCTTAAGAACTGTTCCTGATCGCATGCTGGGCTGTTGGCATAGGCGATACATTAAGTTTGGCGATGGCCCACAAGAGACAGATACTGAAGTGATCTGGCTACAAACGCTGTCCGGCATGGCAGATATGCGTATTCGCAAAAACCGGCCGGATTTGAGGTCGTACAAGTCGCTTAGTGACTTATCTCTGGATCAACTCACGCAGCTTGCCGATGCAGATTGTTCCTGTGGAATTACTCGCCTTGATAAAACTACCGAACCGTATGAAACAGCCAGCTGGCATGACGGCGACAATGGTTTCGCACAGCAGCTGATCAGCAATTTTCCAGAAGACGGCTGGATGGAGTGGAAAGAGCAGGGCAGATGCATGATGGAATATGCGCCCAGTGGCCAGTATGAAGAAGACTGGCGGCTGCAAACAGGCTCTGAAGGTGCGGTTGTGCACTTGCTTAGTGAGGACGGGCCTACGACGCAGCAATTGTTTCTTTCGGGGCGACATTTGGTGTTGGCAATAGATCGCGCCCATCACCCAAAAGACGAGAAGAGCCTGTTGGACTTGTTCAAGCAGTTTAAGGACGATCGCTTGATGCTGGAAACCTTAGTCTCTAGCGAGTTTTCCTACGCTGTTCAGCCGGAAGGCACAACTGATATGACGTTTATGATCGAACGCTCAACTATTCCATGGCGAGAAGGTGAGCACATCGATTTAAGTTTCCTGAACTCTGCGCTGAAAGCGAGTTCTTCTGGGCAGCGTCTAGTAGATGCTACTGGGCGATCGTGGTCGGTCATTAGCAGTGCGAACGTCAATGGATAGCTTACCCCAGCGGTTGAAACATTTTGGCTTGCAAGAGTTTGCATCAGCGCTGACAGCGCCGCCCGAAATCTACAGCTCAAATGAAATACACGCGCTTGAGCGTGACAAGATATTTGCGAAAGAGTGGATATGCGTAGGTCGAACTCAGGAAATACCTGAAACTGGCGACTATCTTACGAGTCAGCTTGAAGAACATTCTATTATTGTTATTCGCCAGAAGGATGGCACTGTTAAGGCCCTGTCGAATGTTTGCTTGCATCGCTGCGCCCAGCTGCTGACTGGCAATGGCAATATTAAGTCCATTGTCTGCCCTTATCATGCTTGGGTTTACCAGCTGGACGGCCGCTTGAGCAACACTATTCACATGGAGCGCACGCCAAATTTCGAAGAGACGTCGCGAGCATTGCCTGAAGTAAAGAGCGAAGTGTGGCAAGGTTTTATCTACATTACGCTAAATGCAGATGCGGCACCGGTTAAATCTCTCTTGTCGGAGTTTGAGGAGGTCGTGCGCGACTATCAACTCGAGCATTACGTGCATGCGTTCACTTACGAGGAAGTCTGGCCAGCTAATTGGAAGTGTTTCGTCGAGAATTACTTAGACGCCTACCATATTTTCAAAGTGCACAAAAAAACTTTCGGTGCCTACGGCAATTTTGAAAGTGATACTGAATTGTTTGAGGGCGGGGAGCAATTCACATACCACCTTATTGTTGGTGATGACGAGGCAAGCTATCGCGCCGATCCGGCTGATTCAATAGTGCACCCAATGAATACATCACTGCAGGGGAAGTGGCGTGCTACAACCGTATTGGCGGCGGTATTTCCAAGTCAGACCATGCAGATTCAACCGGACCTGCTTTGGTATGTAACAGTGTTACCCGAAGGTGTTGATCACTTCAAAATGCGATGGTCAGTCTCAATACCACCGGAAATAATGCAAGACAACAAAGCTTCAGATTATGTTGAGGCAGCTCGGTCGCTGCTTTGCGAGGTGAATGCAGAAGATGAAGCAATTATTCAGCGTGTTTATGAAGGCAGCAAAGACCCAATGGCTGCGCGCAGTCCGTATTCATGGTTGGAGAGCAATGTGTTTCAGTTTGGCCGCTATCTCGCTCGAATGTTAAGCTAACGCTTTATCACCACCAAGGCGTTGTTTAAGGCAAATTATGGGCACATCGGTTGTACGATTTACCACCAGTGAAAGCGATGAGCTGCACTGGGGGGTGTATAGAGAAGGCAAAGTGTTCCCACTAGCACTGGCCGCCAACCATCACCGCGATGTTATGCAGATGTATTTTGATCGTCGCGCTGCCTTCGATGCGGCGATCAGTCACTTTGCGATCGCGGAAAATGATCTTGTTTATCAAGCGCCGCTCTCTACCGACATTCAATTAATTTGTCAGGGACTGAACTATACCGAGCACAGGGAAGAAGGTGGTTATAAAGGACAGGATCCAGAAGCGCAGAACCTGATTTTCCAGAAAGGCAGTTCCTCTATTTGTCGACCTAACTCACCGATTATCCGACCAGCCGCGTGCGAATTATTGGATTATGAAATTGAACTGGGATTAGTGTGCAGACGTGATCTAGGTCTTGGCGCCGAGGTCGATGATTCAAATTTACCGAACTATATCGGCGGTCTGGTTTTGGCCAATGACGTGTCTGCGCGCGACGAGCAGTTTGGTGTGCCGGCCATGCAATGGTTTCGTGGCAAGAGCTTCCCTACGTTTTGTCCGCTAGGACCGATTTTGTACTTGCTGGATTCGCATGATTACGAGAACTTGAATCAGTTGGAGCTCAATTTGTCGGTCAATGGAGAGGTGCGACAGGCGGCCAATACCTCTCAACTGATCCATAAGCCCGCTGAGACGCTCACTGAACTGGCCACGTTCATGCAGCTTCGCTCAGGAGACTGCTTGTTGACTGGAACACCTGGAGGGGTTGCGCTGGAAATGAATTTTAAATCCGGACTGGCGCTAATGATGAATTTACGCAAAGACCAAAAGCGGCGTAAGAAACTGACTGCGGCCCAGTTAGCCAGTGGCGAATTCTTGAAACCTGGTGACGAGCTGGAGTTGACGATTCGCTCCAGTGACGGATCCATCAATTTGGGTCGACAGAAAAACAAAGTGATCGAGGCCTAGAACTCACAACTTGAGCGTGTGGTCCAGCCAAGATCAAAAGCATGAGAACTGAATCAGGCGCTCAATGCGGTGCGAAGAGCCTGCACGTCTTCATTTGCGGCTTCGACGAACTCCGCCACTGTCACCGTTTCTAGCCCGATGCGTTGATATTCAGGGAAGTCGGCTATGCCTTCTAAACTTTCCGGGTCGTTCTCGGCCGACGCAATCATTTCGGCTACTGATAACGTTGCAACCATTCGTGAATGTTCTGATTGAGCGGCGTCTTCATAATGCAAATAGTGCTCGACAGCCGCGACCATGTCTTCCGGTAAACACCAGCTTTCCAGAATTGACTTACCTACAGGACAATGCCAATCGGAAAGTACCGCGTTCATGCTTGCTTCGTCGGCGAACAGGCTTTCATCTGTGCTCGCACGCGCCCAAATGTAAACCTTACCAATTCCGTGCATCATGCCTGCGAGCAGGGCTGTGTCTGCGTTAACTCCACGTTGCTTGCGCGCCAGTGTGTGCGCATAAGCGGCTACATTTACACTGTGCTCAAGAAGCGGTTGTAGTTGCGTTGCAATGGCCTGGTAGTCTTTCTCCAATTCCAGTTGGCGCATCGCCACTGTCATGGCGGTATTTTGTACAACGTTTAAGCCTAGGCGATTGATTGCTGAGGGTACATCAGCCGTTTTGTTTCCACGTGAATACTGTACCGAATTGGCCAATTTGAGCAAGCACGCGGTCAGCTTCGGTTCTCTAGCCACAATGATGGCCAGCTTATCAACTGTGCAATTGTCATCATTTAGCGCGCTTCTTATTTGCGCTGCGACATTGGGAAACGACGGCAAGGTAAGCTTGCGAGAGTTTACGTCATCAGCAAGTGCTTGAATGAACTGGAATGCAAGTTGGGTGCTCATCTCTCATCCTGGAAAGTATTGGGCCACGAGTGGGAAGGTCATCTGGCAGGACTGACCATTCCCCTAAATTTTAGCCCAATATTCCACCTTTGCAGCCCTCAAGCGTGCATCCCGTCGGTTGCATCTCTTGCCTAACCGCAGCAATATCGGGTGCTAAATATGCGTTGCAAGGCCACCATCTACCTCAATAGCCGCACCATTGACATAGCTAGCCGCCTCAGAGGCCAGAAATGTGACCATCGCGGCAATCTCTTCCGGCTTACCATAGCGACCTTGCGGCACACCACGTGAGTTGCCGGCGAAAACATCTTCTTTATCTCGCTCAGTCGCATCGGCAACTTCTTGAGCAGCGCGTTCCCACATATCGGTTCGAATTAAGCCGGGTAGCACGGAGTTAAACAACACATTATCAGCGGCGTACTTCTTCGACAGTGCCTTAGCCGTCGCTATCATCGCAGCTTTTGTAGCACCATAATCAATCAGCGCCGCGTTCGGGTACTTACCAGCGCCACTGGCAATCATGATCACTCGACCCCATTTTTGTTTGCGCATTGCCGGCAAGCAATGGCGAGTGCAACGTACCGCCGACATAAGATTCAATTCGAACAAATGCTGCCAATCTTCGTCTTTCATATACAGAAAATTGCGCGAAGGGCCAATGCCGACATTGTTAACCAGGATATCCACGGGGCCTAGCTCATCGGCCTTGGCGAGCAAATCG
>JBGCDE010000079.1:0-18942 GCA_045105115.1 Pseudomonadales bacterium
CGTGTACAGGTTGGAAAAATTTCCAGATTTGGTCTGCTTGAAATGTCACGCCAAAGACTGCGCCCATCTCTGGGAGAAACCAGTTCAATCGTGTGCCCACGATGCAAAGGACAGGGTCATATACTTGACACCAAGTCGACCGCGCTGACCGCACTCAGAGTGATTGAGGAAGAAGCACTTAAAGAACGCAGCGCAGAGATACGCGCGATAGTGCCTGTTGAGGTGGCAACGTATTTGCTTAATGAAAAACGCCAGGCAATTCTGGACATTGAGAAGCGCAATGGTTTGCGCGTATTAGTTGTGCCAAATCTGAATCTTGAAACACCTCATTTTGATGTTCAAAGATTGCGAGACGACCAGCAAATAGTACATGACATACCCAGCTACGACCTGGAGAACGATACCTCAGTGCTTGATGAACCAGACGCTGATTCGCAAGCCGTGTTGGCCGTTCAGGAAGAACCTGCGTTGAAACGCGTCAGTGTTGCCCCTCAGGCCGCACCGCAGAGAATCGAACCGGCACCCGTCGCTGCAACAGCAAAAGCCGCACCGGTGGCCGCCGTTCCAGCACAATCTGACGGCATGATTACTCGCATGTGGAATGCAATGTTTGGCAGTGCTCCAGCCGTTGCAGCACCACCTGCCAATCCGGTTGTTGCAGACGCAGATAAGGGCAGCAAATCCGACTCTCCAAACAAGCGACGCAACAACAAACGTGGTGGTAACCGTAAACCGAAGCAACAAACACGTCAGCGACAGGAAGCTGCCGATACGCACGAGCACGAGGAAAAGTCAGCCGAGTCTACTCAGGGCGACGGTAACCGACGCGGCGGGCAACGACGCAGAAACAACAACGGTCAGCGCCAGGATAAACCAGCGAATCGGCGCGACAATGAGCAAGGCACTGAGCACGCCAACGACAGTGATCGGCCAAAACGCAGACCTAGTAATAGCAAGCCCAAAGCGGCGAGTCCGAAAAAGCGCGAGAATCGACGTGAGCGACCAATTGATGCATTGCTTGCCGGCGCTGCGTTGGCAACCCCTGAAGCATCGAGCGCTGATGCAGAAACAGTCGCGCCTATCACTCAAGCCAGTGATTCCATTGCACCAGAACCCAATGGCAATCAGATCGAAACCTTGGCTGTTCGCGAAACCAGAGTGGAATCTGAAAGTGCTGCAGCACAATCGGCGGAAACGTTGACAGAGACAACACATACGCCTGAAGTGATTGCAGAACCCGATGTCATTGCTGAACCCGAGCTTACAGCAGAATCTGAAGTGAGTTCAGAACCTGAAGCGACGTTAGCGCCGGAAGTTTCAGTCGAGCATGAGACAACAATAGAACCTGCAGCCGTGTCAGAGCCCGAACCTGCCATAGCCCATGAGCCTGAAAAGACGCATGCTAACGGTGCGCCTGCAGCCGCAGTAGACTTCTCAAGCTATGGTCGTGCAGGAAACGATCCTCGTGACAATCCGCAAGCGCAAACAGAGTTTCAAATCCGAAGCCGCTCAATTGAGCTTATCGATCTGCAAGCACCCGCTTTGCAAGCCGAGCAACTTGGTGAGGAAGAAGTGGTTGCCATGCGCGCCACGAATGACCCAAGGCAGCAACGCAGCAGTGAAGCAAATAGCGAGATATAACTGGTAATCTGCCAGCGATTAATCGTTACGGAGTTCTTGTCAGGCGCAACAATACGGATATAATTGCGCCTGCTTTGCGGAGGGGTGGCAGAGTGGTTGAATGCACTGGTCTTGAAAACCAGCGAAGGTGAAAGCCTTCCGAGAGTTCGAATCTCTCCTCCTCCGCCAACTATTTCTCAGTATTCTGGCGCTTTCCGCGCGAGGCTCAGCGCAACCGACCAACGGTTGTTCGAAAAGTTCGATGTATAAACACCATTTTTCGAGATAGAAAGCATTGAAATTGGCTGTACCATCATTATTATTAGAGTAGTTCGAAAGGGTTCCTTAAGGAGAATCACGCATGAGTAGAGAGAATGACGTTCTGAGCACCACCGCTTACGATGTAACCAGCGCTGAAGTCAACAAGGTGCTTCGCAACACCTACGCCTTGCTGGCCATGACATTAGTTTTTTCTGGCATCACTGCCACGATTTCGATGGCTCTGGACATGCCTCGAATGACTTATCTGGTTTGTCTGGGCGGCGCAATGGTACTGATGCTGTTTGTGATGCCAAAGGTTGCTAATTCTGCCAGTGGCATTGGGGTTGTATTCGCAATAACAGGTCTACTCGGCTTTGGCATAGGTCCTATGCTGGCAATGTATCTTGCCCTGCAAAACGGCGGCCAGCTAGTCGCTACGGCTCTGGGTGGCACAGGCGTTATCTTCCTGGCATTGTCAGCTTATGCCTTAACCACTAAGCGAGATTTCAGCTTCATGGGCGGCATGCTGATGGTTGGAATGCTGGTTGTAATCGGTTTTATTGTTCTGAATCTATTTATGCAGATGCCAGCAATGAGCCTGATGATTTCAGCGGTTATTATATTGCTGATGTCCGGATTCATCTTGTATGACACAAGCCGAATCGTAAACGGCGGTGAACGAAATTATGTGATGGCGACGATTGGCTTGTACATGACAATTTTCAATATCTTCATCAGCCTGCTCAACTTGTTGGGTTTCGCCAGCGATGACTAACGCGAGCTCTCGCTAACGATAAAACGGCGCCTAATGGCGCCGTTTTTGTTTGAACGCAGGTATACTCAACCACTAACACACTCAGAATTTTGGAGCCTATTGATGGATTGGATACAGATTGGCCTGGCCATTATGTTCATCGCAATGATGGTTTATATTTGGCCCAATGTTAAACATTCTATTAAGAACAGTCCGGAGGCAGAGAAAGGCGATTGGACTGCAGCGGCATTGCCGATAGCTGGCGTTGTGTTATTTGTCGTATTGCTGATGAATATGGTCTGACGGACTTTGATATTTTCCCTGTTCGTTAATGGCTCACCGACCACGAGCATCGACCGAAGCCATGCTTTTCAAACAGCGAAAGCCGTACTCGCCTCTGGGCACGAACTCTATCGCGTTTTCTTCTACGCTGAAGGCGTTCTACACGCCATTGAAGACTTGAATAGTGCTAAAGAAACCTGGCAGACGCTGGCCGCTGGTACTGCAACGGATCTGTGCTTTTGCTCAGGTTCTGTAAAAACTTATGATGTGCTATTTTCCTCAAAGCATGCAAATGTGAGCATAGGTGGTCTGGTGCAATTGCTGGATGCTCAGTTGCATTCTGATCGTGTTGTGAGCATTAACTGAATAGCTCATCAAAATGCCCGTTCATTCAAGAAGCAGCACGCTGGTCACAATCTGCCTGGAGAACACGGAGGCATTACAGCTCGCTATGCCTTTGATACTGAGTTTCGCAGCCGTTGGCAGCCCACCTTGTGTATTGTTTGATGCAGAGCAACCGGGCCTTATCTCAGCTGTTCCAAGCCAGAATCAGCAGTTAGACCAATTAACCGAATTTGGAGTCAGCGAGATTTTTACCAATGAGCATGCAAAGTTGTACCTTGAGAGACTTTGCCCTGCATTGACCATGGTGACAATCGACGCAGCACGAATTCGAACATTGCATACTCAAGCTCATGCGATCTATGCCTTTTAAGCGACCCAATGCCCATTCACCTGCTACACATTCTACAAAACGAGCTCAGCCAGACACAAACCAGGCAGTTCCTTGACCTGCTCGGCGAAACAGATATTGTCGTTTTCTTGCAGCCGCAGCCACGCTTGCTTAAACGTATAAAATCAGTCGCTTTGGGGTCTGTTTACAGCCTGTATGCCCCTGAATTAGCTGCTTTCGCAGGACAGGCTGCCGACTGTAAGGCGATAGATCATGAGGAGTTTATAGCGCTTTTAGCCACTTGCTCACAAAGCAGAACGTGGTGACCGGCAGCATCCCAAATTCTCTTAGCGTTATTTTCGTGAACGCTGTCTAATTTATGATCATTTGAACATTATTTAACCGATCAAAAACTATACTGATCAGAAGGACGAACGTAAAGTGGTTCACGAAAGAACCCAGAATTTGCGGCACATGGACGCGTTCCGCCAGACCCGAAAATGAATGTTGGGTTTACTACGACAGGAACAGATATGACACAGGCTATTATTTCAGACCGCCCCGCTATTAGACCGACCAGACCAGACAAAGAGCGTGTATTCAAACAAGATGCGCATTGGTTTTTCAAAACGCGTGGCGGTACGCCGAAAGGACCGTTTATCGACAAGCAACACGCCTACTGGGCGCTAGCGAAGCATATTCGCCAGCAATGTTCTTTCAGATAGCCTGTTAAAGACGCACATCCAGATTATTGATAACCATTGGGATTCTGGCTCTGCCACTTCCAGGCGTCTCTGACCATGTCTTCGACATTGCGGGTCGCCTGCCAACCCAATTCATTTTTAGCAAGACTTGAATCGGCGTAGCACGTGGCAATGTCGCCGGGTCTGCGCGCCACTATTTCATAAGCGACCGGCTTACCCGTCTCTTTCTCAAATGCTTTGACCATATCCAGCACCGAGTAGCCGTTACCAGTGCCTAGGTTGTACGTGACAACGCCAGGTTGCGCTTGCAAACGCTCCAGTGCTTTCAAGTGCCCACTGGCCAGATCTTCTACGTGAATATAATCACGAACTCCTGTGCCATCCGGCGTTGGATAATCGTTTCCAAATACGGCCAATTTTTCGAGTTTGCCAACGGCAACCTGGCTAATATAAGGCATCAGATTATTCGGAATATCAGATGGATCCTCACCAATCGAACCACTGGTATGCGCGCCAACCGGATTAAAGTAGCGCAGCAATGCAATATTCCACGCCGCATCAGATACGTTGAGATCGCGTAGAATTTCTTCCACCATCAATTTCGAGCGCCCGTAAGGGTTGGTCGCGGACAAGGGAAAATCTTCTTTTATAGGAACGCTTGCCGGGTCACCATACACTGTCGCTGATGAACTGAATACGAGGTTACGAACATTATTGGCTGCCATAGCATCACACAGCGTCAAGGTACCCTGTATGTTGTTCTGGTAATACATCAGCGATTTCTGCACGGATTCGCCAACGGCCTTAAGGCCCGCAAAATGAATAACCGAGTCAAATTCGTATTGTTCAAATACAGCCGCTAAACCCTCGTAATCGCGAATATCAACTTTGTGAAGGGGTAGGCTTTTAGAGGTGATTGCCTCTACCCTGCGCACGGCTTCTTCACTGCTGTTGGACAGGTTATCAACGACAACTGCTTGATGCCCCGCTTCCAATAACTGCACGCAGGTGTGGCTGCCTATGTATCCCGCACCACCAGTAACCAGTACTTTCATTTCGATTCTCCTCGTAACCCTCTTATAATAGTCCACTGGCTGCGAATCGCTGATTCCTGGCAATAATTACCTGAACAACGAGCCTTACCATAAGCGGCCATGAGCGAATCCGAGATCAAGCACACCACCACAGCCGTTGATCAGTATCAGCAACAGCTAGCCAGCAAGCTCGCGTTGATCAGACGCCATCTTGCGCCTTTCACTAGCGCTAACCCTGACGTTTTTGAATCGCCGGCCAGCGGCTACCGCATGCGCGCTGAATTTCGCATTTGGCATGAAGGAGACCGCAGTGATTACGTAATGTTTCCAAAAGGAAAACCGAAAGAGCCATACCGTATTGAGTCTTTTAGTGCCGGCTCGGCGGCTATACAAAGGCTAATGCCGCTGGTTATTGAAAAAATCCGAGCAACGCCAGTCTTGCGCGAGCGTCTTTTCCAGATCGACTTTCTGACTACAAGCCGCGGTGACTGCTTAGTGTCACTGCTCTATCACCGAAAACTGGATGAGCAATGGGCATCCGCTGCGGAAGAACTGCAAGGCGAGCTGGGAATATCCCTTATCGGTCGCAGTCGCAAACAAAAGATTGTTTTGGCGGTAGATTACGTTGATGAAGTATTTGTAGTTGCCGGTCGCACATTGGAATACAGGCAACAGGAAAACAGCTTTACCCAGCCCAATGCCTTGATTAATCAGGCCATGTTGAATTGGGTACACCGGCATTCCAGCGACGCTTCCGGTGACTTACTGGAATTGTATTGCGGCAATGGCAACTTCAGCATCGCACTTTCGAATTTGTTCAACAAAGTGCTGGCAACTGAATTGGATAAAGCAGGCTTGCGCACTGCTCTGCATAATGTTGAGTCTAACGGTATACACAATATAGCACTGGGGCGTTTATCAGCGGCCGAAGTGGCGCAGGCCTTATCAGGTGTTCGCAGTTTTCGCCGGCTCGAACATGTTCAGTTGGACCAATATGATTTTACTACGGTATTGGTTGATCCACCTCGCAGCGGACTGGATGCACAAACATTGGCATTCATACAGCAGTTTCCAAACATTATCTATGTGTCTTGTAACCCTCTGTCGCTGGCAGAAAATCTAAAGCAGTTATGTGAAACTCACCGAGTCACTGAATTCGCTGTTTTTGATCAATTTCCATTTACTGAGCACGTTGAATCAGCCGTAATCTTACGGGCTTAGTAAACTTGAATACCCAGCTCGCCAAGGCGCTGCGGCAAAACAAAGTCGAGTTGGCTAATATCGTTCTCATCCAGCTCTAACAAGGTAAGCTGATGCTCAGTGCACCACTGCTGTTTCGCCAATCGTTCAGACAGCACACCCGGCGGGTCAGACGCATACCAGATATCTATGTAAACGCCGCACTTGGGCAAATAAAAATCGCATTTATACGCATCATGGCCGCCAAGGTCCCGACGATAGGCGTGCGTAAAATCCAGCAAATACAACCACTGACACAGTTCGGCTTCCGCCGCTGTGGCCAGGATATGGCCGTCCAATGAGTTAAAGCACACGGCTCCTGCCAGCTCAGTCGTATTCTCAGATTCAAACAAGTCGGGTTCATGGTTGTGCTGACGATGCTGCAAAATGTTTATCGCGTTGAAGTGCGATACCAGTTCAGGTTCGCTGAGCAAAGAACGCGGCCAACTCGCGTAGAACTTACCCTCATCAGTTTGCAATTGTGCAGCGCCTAATGCCGTACCTGCATCAGTCAGCAACCAACCTGTTGCTGTGTGCCTAATCCAGCCTAGTTCGCGAAGCACTCTGTTAGTTAAGCGTGCTGACCGTCCAAAATGATCGCCAATACCGCTTGCGGTAATTTGCGTGGCGTCCGCAGCGGCCTGCAGCAAAGGATGCTCGTTCAGTTTTTCCGGCCAAACAATGTAACGACCAAAAGATTCGGAATCTCGGTATTCGCCTCCTTGTTCCGTACCCTTATCCAGTAATTCCCATCCCGCATCAACACGATGAATCCATTCGTAGTCTTTCAGCAACAGAAACAGCCGACGCGACGACATCTGCAGCGTTTTGGCCAATGCGGTTGTTGATACTGAACGTTGTTCCATCAGCGGCTCCAATATTGGCCGTTATGGTAACCTACTGCGGCGCATTCGCGGTAAAAGTGGGACAACGGGGTACAGTGTTTTCCACAGAATCTGTGCATAAATCTGGGTATAACTATCTGGCAGGGCAGATATCCTATGCGGTTCGGCCGATAACAATATTACTGGCTCTTGACCAACCGAACACATAATCATTGTATTTCAATGACTTAAGGCGAACTCCTAACAATACTGGAACTTATACACTCTAAGCCGTTCATAACATTCTGATTATGCGAAGCTGTGCATATCTCTTTTCAGGCCTGCACAAACGGATTGCTGATTTTTTCTGCACCAATCTGGGTAGCCGGGCCGTGGCCAGTGATCACCATCGCCTCATCGTCCAGACAATACAGTCGTTCTTTGATGGACTTTTCTATCTGCTTGAAGTCGCCGCCCGGCAAGTCTGTACGGCCGATAGAGCTTTTGAACAGCGTATCTCCTGCCACCAGCAGCTTGTCGTTCTGAAACCAAAAACTCATTGAGCCTTCGGTATGCCCAGGCGTGTGCAAAGCAACGCCATCACAACAACAAAGCGCCTCATCATCCTCAAGCCAAAAATCGGGATCAGGCAACGGCTCATAGGGTACGTTGAACATTTTGCATTGGTCTTCAGCCATATCCCACCACATCTTGTCGCCCTTATGCAGGTAGATACCAGCTCCGGTCGCCTCTTTTAGAACGCCTGATGCGAGAATGTGATCAAGATGGGCGTGAGTATGGATGATACTGACCAAACGGAGGTCGTTATCATTCAGAACTTTCAGAATTCGATCCGCATCACCGCCAGGGTCGATAACCATAGCGCGCTTGGAAACCGTGTCTCCGATGATTGCGCAATTGCACTGCAATGGGCCCACCGGAAATGTGTCCATGAACATCTTTGAGTTTGGCTGGTCTGCTGATTCGGTCATCGCTCTACTTCCTCTAAAACTTGCTGGTATCTGCTCTTCAGGGCAGCATACAGATGTTTTTCATAATCGGCGCTACGGCTATCCAGGGCGTCACTGATTTCAACAAGATGCTCGTTATCTTCTCGACCAGACCAAAGTTTGAGGTAGCTGCCTTCTTTATAGCCATTATCCTGACGGAAAAAATTCAACACGTTTTTGCCTACGTACATCCGATACAAATCGTCTGAACTCATATCAGCGCTTTGCAATAAGGACCAAAAATCCGGCACAGAAAACCGTCGGCTGCTCAACGTGGACTGTGCCAGTGTTTCCGTTGCGGTAAGGATGGTGGTGTCGGAATGTTCATAGTCATGCAGCGCATGCTCCATCTCAGCGGCAATATCAGAGAAATCCCTGCCATCAATGAGCATACTTAGGCCGAAATGCCAGATATCGACTATCTCAAGGCAGACCTGCTCCAAATCCGGGGTTTGCTTTTTCCACCACTTATAGCCATGGTGCTCCATTAATTCTGCGCATTCGATCCACAGCGCGCGGTAATACGCAAATCCTTGCTTAAACCACTCCGGATGCACTTTGGAATTCATACGATGTTGAAGCGCCAACATGGCTTCGAATTGCTGCTGCCGCGAGCTCATTATTGTCTCCGAAATTTCTTACAAGCGCAGGCAAGATAGCGACTATGGAGGGCACAATCAAGTTTTAAGTTCTTCACTAAATCGCTACGGAAATCAATGCAGATTCTCAGTGTCTACAAGCCATGTAAGACATTTCCGACACCAGCTTGGGAGATTAGGAAGCCGCGCTTTTACAACTAACTGATATGCTTAGTGAAGCAGCACAGCTGTCGCTAACGATAAAAAAGGAGTAGTAATTGGACGGTAAATCGTGGTTTTTGATTCTTATTGTATTTCCAGTTCTTTTGGCACTTGGAACCTATCTGATCAATCTGTTTTTCTGATGTTATCGCATAAGCAAACAGCTGTATCAGGCCACACGGCGCCATATGAATTCACGGTCTTTAAAAAAATGAGAACTGAAAATGGGGTGGCGTATGGGGCTCGAACCCACGACCGCCGGAATCACAATCCGGAGCTCTACCAACTGAGCTAACGCCACCATTGATTGGTCGGGGACAAGGCCCGACTTGATGCTCGCCATCCATCATTGGGCTGGAACCCGCCGAAATGGCGCGCCCGGCAGGACTCGAACCTGCAACCCTCGGCTTAGAAGGCCGATGCTCTATCCAGTTGAGCTACGGGCGCGTGGCTTCCGTCGCGGACCGGAAATGGTCGGGGTAGAGAGATTCGAACTCCCGACATCCTGCTCCCAAAGCAGGCGCGCTACCAGACTGCGCTATACCCCGATTTATCCCTTCCAAGCACTCTCAGACGAGAGGACGGCATCATACTCATGCGTCACTGCCTCGTCAATGGTGCTTCATCAGCTGATTGTCGCGAATTATTTACGACGCCAGCGTGTACCTTCCCGGCTGTCTTCCAATACAACCCCCTGCTCCGCCAAATCCTGGCGTATTTGGTCCGCTCTGGAGTAGTCTTTAGCTATTTTAGCGGCCTCTCGCTCAGCAACCAATGTTTCTACATCTTCGTCAGACAACCCCGCCTCAGCCGCACTAACGTCTCCTGCTCGCAGGGCATCCATTGGCTCGCGTTGCGCAATTCCAAGCAATTTTCCAAGTGCTCTTATGGCAGCTGCCAGATTTTCGGCTAAAGCGCGCTTACCGTCCTTCTTGGCTATATTCAATTGCCTGACCAAATCAAAAATCACGGCCATGGCTTCAGGGGTATTAAAATCGTCGTCCATCGCCTCGCTAAAGCGAGTACGAGCTGCTGCACTGTCGTCGGCTTCAGAGTCGCCTTTTTGCCAGTCAACATCCAGTAACGCGAGATAAATGCGCTCCAGCGCAGCACCCGCATTTTTCAAGCTGTCTTCAGAGTAATTAATAGGTGTTCTGTATTGGGTGGCAACCAGAAAGTAACGGACCCACTCAGCATCGTACTTTTGCAAAATGTCACGAATCGTAAAGAAATTATTGAGCGACTTGGACATTTTTACCTGGTCAACGCGAACCGCATTATTGTGCAGCCAGTATTTGGCGTAATGCTGATGACTAGCCGCTTCAGACTGCGCAATTTCGTTTTCATGGTGCGGAAACACCAGGTCCTGACCGCCACCATGAATATCGAAGCTGTCGCCCAAGTTATCGGTCGACATCACCGAGCATTCAATATGCCAGCCAGGCCGGCCCTTCCCCCAAGGTGCTTCAAAATGCGCATCTGCTGGCTCAGAAGGATTTGCCCCCTTCCAAAGTGCGAAGTCCCGTGGATCTCTTTTCAGCTCACCCACCTCAACGCGGGCACCTTCCAGCAGCTCATCTGGCTTCTTACCCGAGAGTTTGCCGTAGCCTGCAAAACTGTTCACTGCAAAGTACACATCGCCATTGTCTACAGCGTACGCGCTGCCATTTTCAATCAGGGTGGCAATCATAGACTTCATAGAATCGATGTACTGGGTTGCCCGTGGCTCTATATCCGGTGGTTCGATGCCAAGCGCTTTTTCGTCTTCGTGCATGTAGCCTATGAATCGCTCGGTCAATTCACGAAATGGCTCGTTAAGCTCAACAGCCCTTTTTAGTATCTTGTCTTCAATATCGGTAATATTTTTAACGTAGGTTAGATCGTAACCTCGGTGGCGTAACCAGCGAGCGATCACATCAAAGGCAACCAACATCCTCGCATGGCCCAAATGACAGTAGTCATAAACTGTTATGCCGCAGACATACATCCGAACTCGATTGCCATCGAGAGGAATAAATTCTTCTTTTTGTTTGCTGAGTGTATTAAAGACTTTCATTTCTTTCCCTGTGACCAACTGTCACGCAGGCTGACTACACGATTGAACACCAATTTTTCGGGCAAAGAATCATAGCGATCTACACAAAAGTACCCTTCTCGCTCAAACTGAAAACGCTGTTCCGCCGATACGCTCTTAAGGCTTGCCTCGGCTCGGGCTTTCGCACAAATTTGCAAACTGTCTGGATTAATACATTCGGTATAATCTTTACCAGACTCACTTTCTGGATTTTCTGCAGTGAACAGGCGGTCGTACAAACGCACCTCGGCTGGAACACTGTGTTCCGCAGATACCCAATGAATAACGCCTTTCGCCTTATAACCTTCGGGATTCTTGCCAAGCGTAGCCATATCGGCCTTGCAATGCAGCTCTAAAAGCTCGCCGTTTTCATCAAGCACAGCTTTCTCAAATTGAACCACGTAAGCGCCTCGCAATCTGACGGCGGTACCCGGTGCCAGACGCTTCCACTTGGGTGGCGCCTGTTCGGCATAATCTGCCCTATCGATATAAAGCTCTCTGCCAAACGGTACGTCACGACGACCCAGTGATTCATCTTTAGGGTGATTGGGCAGGCTGAGTGTTTCCAGCTGGCCTTCAGGATAATTGCTCAGTACCAGCTTTACAGGATTCAGCACACACATGGCCCGTGGGGCGTGTTTGTCAAGATCGTCTCTGATCTCGTACTCCAGCATGCCGACATCAACCGTCGAATACGCACGGGCGATACCAACCGCGTCACAGAAATTGCGTATTGATTCAGGGGTATAGCCTCTGCGTCTCATGGCCGCCAACGTCGGCATTCTTGGATCATCCCAACCATCCACTAATTGCTCGTCAACCAAACGCTTGAGCTTTCGTTTGCTGGTCACCGTGTAATTCAGATTAAGACGCGCAAACTCATACTGCTTTGGTTCAGCCGGCGTGTCCACCTGTGCCACAAACCAGTCGTACAAGGGTCGGTGATCTTCGAACTCCAAGGTGCATAATGAGTGAGTTATGCCCTCAATTGCATCCGACAGGCAGTGCGTGAAATCGTACATTGGATAAATGCACCAAGCATCACCGGTTTGGTGATGATGGGCATAACGAATCCGGTAAATAATTGGGTCACGTAGGTTGATATTGGGCGAGGCCATGTCAATTTTCGCCCGCAACACGTGGGCTCCCTCAGCGAACTCACCGGCGCGCATGCGATTAAACAAATCGAGGTTTTCTTCGATACTTCGCTCGCGATGCGGGCTGTTCGTTCCTGGCTCAGTCAGTGTGCCGCGATACTCTCGTGATTGCTCAGCGGAAAGACTGCACACATAGGCACTGTCTTTCTTGATCAGCTCAACAGCAAAATCATACAGCTGTTCAAAATAGTCTGACGCATAATGCTCCTGGCCAGACCATTGAAAACCCAGCCAGCGAATGTCTTCCTTGATGGACGCGACAAAGTCCGCATCTTCTTTCTCGGGATTGGTATCATCGAAACGTAAGTTGCAGCGGGCGTTTACACGTTCACCATACTCTTCGGCCAGACCAAAGTTCAGGCAAATGGACTTGGCGTGCCCTATATGCAGGAAGCCATTGGGTTCAGGCGGAAAGCGGGTCAGTAATTCAGTGACCTTACCCGACGCGAGATCGTCATCAATGATCGTTTTGATGAAGTGGCTTTTAAGAGTTTCCATAGACGTTATTCACGCGGCATGAAACGCAACATTGCGTGACGGGCGGCTGGTTTCAAAAAGACAAACCACGTATTATACCGGCTTCATACCTCCAAGTAAGGCTATTGTTTCCGCATGTTTATACTAAAAACCAACTACGGCGATATTGAAATTGAACTCGATCACGAGAAAGCACCGATTAGCGCTAAGAATTTCGCCGACTACGCAAACAGCGGCTTTTACGATGGAACCATATTCCACCGCGTAATAGATGGCTTTATGGTTCAAGGCGGCGGCTTTGATGAGAGCATGCAGCAAAAAAGTGGCAATGAGCCGATAGAAAATGAAGCGAATAACGGCCTGAAAAATGAAACTGGCACCCTGGCTATGGCCAGAACCATGGATCCACACTCTGCCTCTTCACAGTTTTTTATCAACGTGGCAGACAATGGATTCCTGAATCACACAGCAGAGACTTCACAAGGCTGGGGATACGCTGTATTCGGTCGAGTTATCGGCGGTATGGACGTGGTTAATAAAATCAAGACCGTGAAAACAGGTAGCAGCTCTGGCCATCAAGATGTCCCTATTGACACCGTTGTTGTAGAAACAATCGTAGCGTCTGAATAAGTAGTTGCGAGTATCAACCATTGTGCGCCTCTGATTCAGCGGTTTCATAAGCTGTGAACATCAAACGTACTCTGTTTATTTCAGATTTACACCTCGATACCAGCAGGCCAAAGGTCCTGCTTGCGTTCGAGAGTTTTCTTCAAGAGCAACAAGGTCACTGCGAGCAGCTGTTCATTCTCGGCGACTTATTTGAGGCCTGGTTGGGTGACGATGACCGATCAGACCTGAGCACACGCGTTGAAAACGCCCTGAGTAGTCTAGCGTCCAGTGGCTGCAACATTGCCATAATGCACGGCAATCGTGACTTTCTTATCGGTAAAGAGTTTTGCGCAAGGTGCTCAGCTCAGCTGATAGAAGACCCCAAAGTTATAGATCTTTATGGCAGAACGGTTCTTTTGATGCACGGAGATACTTTGTGCACTGACGATACCGAATATCTGGCGTTCCGTGCGCAGATACGACAACCCGCAGCACAGCAAGGCCTGTTGTCGAAGCCACTTGAGGAACGCCGTCAAATTGCTGCACAAATGCGTGCTGACAGTAAAGACGCCATGAGCAATAAAGCCGCCGATATTATGGATGTGACCAGTGCCGAGGTTGAAGCACAAATGGCTACTCATAAAGTAGACCTGTTGATCCACGGTCATACGCACAGACCCAACAAGCATGCTCATATCATCCACGCAGAAACGCGCGATCGCTATGTGCTCGGTGATTGGGAAGACTCACTTTGGTACCTGGAAGCAACCCCGGACTCGACAGAATTAGTCTGTAGAGCTATCTAGCATTACGCCAGCGTATTTGGCAAACCACTGTGAAATCGAAATTCCTGATCAGGACCCGCGATAAGTTCAGCTTCCTTCTCACTCAATTCTCGCAGTTTGTCGCCGCAATAGGAAACTGGTATCTGCGAGCCTCGCAACGATTCGGCGAGCTTCAAATAATCTTGAAAGTGGCGTTTTTCAGAGGCCAGTAAAGAGCGATAAAATTTCGCCAATTCATCGTCAAGTCTTGGTGCCAATAAACCGAAGCGTTCATAAGATCGTGCTTCAATTAAAGCGCCGACCAACAGCGAATCAACTAGCCTGTGCGGTTCCTGCTGACCGACCAGCTTATGCAACTGACCAGCGTATCGAGCTGGGCTGATCTGCACATATTCAATCTCTCTATCTTGCATGATGGCCAGCACTTGCTCAAAGTGGCGAAGCTCTTCACGCGCAAGACGCGACATTTTATGCAACAAGTCAGGGTGCTCGACATAACGATACATCATACTCAGAGCTGTTGAGGCCGCTTTTTTTTCGCAATTGGCATGGTCAATCAGCAGCAATGGCAAATTTTCAACAGCGGCCTGCAGCCACGCATCCGGTGTCGGCACCAAGAGCAATTGCTCCGCTGTATCAGGTAAAGTCATGAGTGAGAAGCACAGGTGTTCACTTAACGCTTAAGGGAAATATCGTTCGAAATGGGCACTGGATAATTGCCAAAAATCTTTGTCTATCGCTTCGCGAATCTGGTAAACCGTCCAGTTTTCATAGCGTGCTTGTGCGCGCAGACCAAAATCTGTGAATGGCTTGACCTGCTCGCCGCCGGCTCTTAGCAACTCAAATGCCTGCGAATAAGGGCCACGATGCTTTGCTACACGAATTTTAAACAATCGAATTTTTTCAGCTAACTTCAACTCATCTGTAACAATGATGTATTCCTTACTGACTCGATGAAGAAAATCCTGAAGACGCGCATCAATCAATCTTTTTTGCTCTTCATTAAACGAATTCCAATGAATGACTTCGTGGTTAAAGCGCTTACACCCTCGGCATACACTGTCACCGAGTGCGGTCGAGCACACCCCAATACAAGGCGTCGTTATACGTTTGAAGGGCGATAATGGAGTGGCTGCGCTCATGCAGCAATTATGCGCTAACTCGCTGTCGCTGCATAGCTATCGCTGTTATGCATCAATACTTTACGTTTTTGCAGCGCACTTGCGCGCACGAACTGGCGCACCTCGTTGCGCAGTTTGCGCTGCAAATCAGAAGGCGCTTGCTGACCCGACTGCGTGTTATAGCGTATCGAATTGTATAAGTGCGCAATGCGTTTTGCGCAATCTTCAAGCTCCGGGTACAGTTCAGCAATGCGCTCAGAAAAAGTATCAGCCCCCTCGGCCTGATTTCGCTTTAAGCCCAGCTTCTCGGCGGCTCTGACATGTTGTAGGTAGCACTTATCAATCACATGCAATTTGTGCTTCACTTTCTGCCTAAGCAGACTAAGAGCGACAAGCAACATAAACGCACCTCCGGTGAGCAACACTAACAAGGCAATTCTCCAGCCATTCACTTTGCCAAGCCAGTCTTCCAGAACTTGCATCTGTAACTCGGTGTCATAATTCAGCACCCATTTCGTCCAGGAATAGTTAACGCTATCCCAACGCAATCGTGCCCAACGTAGCATGGGCAGCTCACGCAGATTGAAAAACGGCAGAGCTGAATTCTCAACGATTTCTTCAGCAAGCAGTTCATTAATACTCGATTCAACACGCTCCGGCGCCACAGCCGCGGTTGGATCGACACGCTGCCATCCACGCCCCTCAAACCACACTTCCGCCCAGGCGTGCGCATCAAACTCGTGCACAAGCAGATAATTTTCAAACGGGTTTAGCTCGCCACCTTGGTAACCAACGACCACGCGCGCAGGCACTCCCGCTGCTCGCATTAGAAACACAAAACTGGACGCGTAATGTTCGCAAAAACCGCTGCGCGTAGAAAACAGAAAATCGTCTACCGAGTGCCTGCCCAGTTTGGGCGGGCGAATCGTGTACACAAACTGCTCGCGATTAAACATGCGAAGTACGGACTGAACATATGCTTCTTCCGAGCCTGCTTCGCGCCGCATTTTTCCGGCTAGCTGCAGACTTTCGGGATTAAAGCCATCTGGCAACTGCAGTTCAATACCGCGTCGATAATCATCCAGCTCTGGTTCAAGAACGTATTCCTGCCAACTGTTTACCTGATACTGAAAACGCTGATCCAGCGGATAAATCGTGCGCAGCGTGGCATTGCCTGCCTGCAATACAGACTTGGTATCCGACCTAGCCAAAGGCATCGCGTACAGCCATGGCTGGCGACTTGCCTCCATAGTCACTGTGTAACTGCTGGCCTTACTTAGCTTGGTAGTGTCCATAGACACGGAGCGAACGTACTGCTTCCAGCTCATCTCTGCCGATTTGTTTGATTCGGCAGACCAGCGTCTACCGTCAAAGCTGGAAAACACCAGGCCGCGCCAATAAAGCTGGTCGGCCGGAGGAATTCTGCCGTCAAAGCTAACCCTGAACGCCAGATCGGAAGAGCCCGCCAGATTGGAAATATCACCTGGTGCCATACTGTCACTTGGTCCGGTTTTAGCGCGACTTTCAGCACCAGGCACAGACCATAATGGATCTATTCGAGGAAATACGATGAACATGATGACGGTCAGGGGAATAGCCTGCGCAATCAATTTCGCCGATGCGCCAAACGCATGGGTCAGTGCCGGGCGCTCTTCAGTTTCATGCAGGGCTACCAATGCGCCAGTCACCAAAGCTGCAGTGATCAGAATATACAGCGCATCAATAATGCCCTGCTCAAACAGAAAGTGAGTGGCTGCTACAAAATAGGCTAGGTAAATCACCACCAAAACGTCGCGCCGGGACTTCATTTCTATTAGCTTCAGAGCAAAAGTGGTTATCAATAGCGCAATAATCGGTTCAAGCGAAAACAGATTGCCGTACTCACGAACAATCGCAACGATACTGATGATCACCAATAAAGTTTTTAATACCCCGCTCGGATAAAAACCGCGACCGGTGTACAGCAATAATCGCCATATCGCGCAAACAATAGCAACCGCTGACACCCAAAGCGGCAGCCGAAAAAGATGAGGTGCGAGCACCGCCAGCTGTGCGACCAGCAAGGCGGCAAGACAATTTCTTGGTATTTGGTAAACACGCGCCATTATCGCTTTTGCCCATACAACGCAAGCGCTTGCAGGGTCTGCAATTTGTGCAGGGTGCCAATGGCTGGCGGGAATGAAAAACCGGGCAGGCGCATACCGTATTCCATAGACTGCTGTTCAGCAAAAAGAATCAGGTAACACATTCGCGATAACCGCGTCTCTGTGTCTTCACCATCGAACTGCTCCCAATCAATCCAAATTTGATGATCAGCCTGAGATTGATAATGCTTGGTCATCATTGGCAGCCCCTTGGCCACATTGCGCCAGGCCACCTGCTTTAGCGAATCACCTGGCACATAGTCTTTGAAGCCGGCAAAGTCATCACTGCCATGCTGTTGAGTGTAACTTCCCTCGTCATTGGCTTCCGCTACAGATTGCAACTCAGCACGGCTTATCTCTGGCCGCGGATAGACAAGACACTTAGCGTCAAAGTCCAGCAGGTCCAGGCGCGAATCAAGCCAAGCGGATAGTAGGTTTCAATCAATAAACGGCCTAATTTCAGTACGCCGCGATCAGGCGCAGGAACAAAGATGGATAAACGCTTTTGAGTACCCTTTACCAAATCTGCCGTGACTGGGTCTGCATTTGCCCAGCTAAAAGAAATGCCCTCGTAGCGCCTCTGACCACTGCGCGAGAGCACCAATTCAAAGTCAGCGAAATCGCCGGCAAACGTGGGTCTTGCGGCTGTGCTGCGAATAGTAAGCCCGGAAAGATTGCTGTAAGTGTGCAAGATGGTGACCAAGAAAACACCCAGCAACAAAAACGCGAAGCTGAACAGCATGTTGTTTTCATAATTGATGCCACCCAGCAGTAAACCAAGTACGAGCAACAAAAAGACAACGCCGGCTTTGGACGGAAAGATAAAGATACGACGCTGATTAAGCGTGATCTCACCGGAACGCGGAATCCGGCGATCCAGCCATGCGGCAAAACGTCGTTGGATGGCGTGTTGAAGCACCATGGCCTAGCTCAAGCAATCACCGGTACTTGATTCAATAGTTGGTGAACCAATGCCGCGCTGTCGCCTTGAAAATGGGCAGCGGCTCTAAATCGATGTCCGCACACAGCCGGTAGCACGGCCTGCACGTCTTCAGGAACAACATGACTTCGACCTCCCATTAACGCCCATGTTTTGGCCGCACGCAGCAGCGCCAGCGCACCACGCGGTGACAGACCGTAGGCAAATTCTTCGGCATTGCGGGAATACTCAACCAAGCGCTGAACGTAATCCAATAAAGCGTCAGATGTTTTTATTTTTGCAGCCGCTTCTGAGATAGACTCAAGATCAGCCGCATTAAGTCGTTGGTCCAGTGCCGCTAACTGTGCCTTGCTATCAACACCCATATACAATTTTCTTTCTGCACTGGGGTCGGGATAACCTAACTCTATTCGCATCAGAAAGCGGTCTAACTG
>JBGCDE010000080.1:0-19444 GCA_045105115.1 Pseudomonadales bacterium
GCAGGTTCTATGGCGAACAACATTGATTTATTTCCAGCAAGAGGCTGGAGTTCAGAACTCAGTAGAGACAGCCTAAAGGCTGATTTGATCGCTGCGCTTACCGCCGCGATTCTGGTATTACCACAATCAATTGCATTTGCAGCAATCGCCGGAATGCCGATAGAGCATGGTCTGTACACAGCGATTGTGACGCCAATAATCGCAGCATTGTTTGGTTCATCCAGACACATGATTTCTGGTCCAACCACAGCTATTTCTGTCTTAGTGTTTGCGAGTCTTGGTACCACCTACCAACCGGGCAGCATGGAGTATGTGCAAGCAGCAATACTGCTGACCTTGATGGCCGGTGTTTTTCAACTGGTGCTTGGCTTCATGCGCATGGGTAGTTTGGCGAGCTTTGTATCTCCCTCGGTCATGATTGGTTTTACCACCGGTGCCGCGGTAATTATTTTTATCAGCCAGTTTCCGCATGCGCTTGGTATTGAGCTGGAAGCCAGCACAACAACGGCAGGCGTGGTTCAGGAAATTGGAAAACACATTTCTGAATTGCAATTGTTTGAGTCGATTATTGGAGCGACAGCGCTGCTGATTGCTGCCGTATTGCTTTGGTTGGCGCCTGGCTGGCCCAATTATTTGCTGGCGCTTTTATTTGCTACCGGATTGGCCATAGTGTTTAGCAGTAAAGGTGCAGAGATCACATTTGTTGCCAGCATTCCCTTGCAGTTCCCGCCGATGGAATTGCCTGAAATGTCGCTAAAAGACTTTCGCATATTGGCACCAGCCGCTTTTGCGGTGGCATTGGTTGGTTTGCTGGAAGCCACTGCTATTTCTCGAGCGCTTGCTATTAAGTCCGATCATGAAGTGGACATCAGTCAAGAGTTCGCCGGGCAGGGTTTATCCAACATTATCGGTAGTTTCTTCTCTGCTTATATGGGCTCAGGCTCGTTCACTCGGTCTGCAGCAAATCTGGACTCAGGCGCACGAACACCTTTGGCCGCCGTGTTCGCATCATTGATCCTACTCATCATTGTGCTGCTGTTTGGCAAATGGATATCAATGATTCCGGTAGCTGCTGTTGCTGGAATTATTTTACTGGTCGCAATACGGCTGGTATCGTTCCGGCAAATCAGGCGAGTGTTCACAACCAGCCGCGGGTCAAGTGCGGTAATGGTCATCACTTTTTTGGCAACACTGCTGGTTGGTCTGGAATTCTCAATTATCATCGGTGTGTTTGTATCACTGAGCC
Organism: Pseudomonadales bacterium; assembly: GCA_045105115.1. Taxonomy (GTDB): domain Bacteria; phylum Pseudomonadota; class Gammaproteobacteria; order Pseudomonadales; family JAUIET01; genus JAUIET01. The sequence goes on from JBGCDE010000080.1 coordinate 1,247, forward strand.
TGTTTCTGCGTAGATCATCCACAGCCTATCTTGCTATAACAGCGCCCGATCCAAGTGCCGAGAGACGCCGTTTTTTCCGCAACGCACGCGCTTTTGATTTACAGGAATGTCCGCAAATGGTGTGTGGCCGTCTTGATGGGCAGCTTTACTTTGGTTCGGTAGATGATGTACGTCGACAACTGCGGGAATTGGAACGTGATCGACCTGAGCAAAAAAATCTTCTGATGCTGATGAAGCATTTGTCTGATATTGATATGGCAGGCTCTGAATTGCTGATTGAAGAATCTGTGCGTCGTCGAAAAAGAGGTGGTCGCCTTTTCGTGACAATGCGCCAACGTCAGGTAAGTGACAAGTATCGTCGCTTCGGCGTGGTAACGGCGATTGGCCATAAGAACGTATTTTCGAACAAAGGGGATGCTATTGCGACTATCGTTCCCACTTTGGATCCATCGATTTGTGCCTCATGTACGAAGAGAGTCTTTAACGAGTGCCCCTCAGTACCGGTAACTTTAGAAACTGCATAGTGTTGTTTTGGTACCGCCCGGTTTTTAATGCACTGTAATAGTTTGCGCAATTACGTTATTTTGTACACTCATTGCTGAGCTACTGCGGCACACTAATGCGGTTTGGCCAAGAACTTTCCAGGAGTCTGCGTGTACGGGTTACTGAGTGATCTTACAGTTATAGAAGGCGCTTCATTCATTGCCGGCCCATCATGCGGGCTCTATTTAGCACAGATGGGCGCGACAGTAATTCGCTTTGATCAACGTGGTGGCGGTCCGGATGCCAAGCGCTGGCCCTTAAGCAAAAGTGGCGAGAGCTTTTACTGGCAAGGCATGAATAAGAACAAGCTGTCGATCGGTTTGGACTTTTCACAGGAAGAAGGCCGCGTTTTAGCTAAGCGCTTGGCAACATCTGCTGATGGTCTGTTCGTCACAAATTTTCCAGAGGCTGGTTTTCTTTCGTACGACAAACTGCAGAAGTTAAGGTCGGATTTAATTTGCTTGCGCGTAATGGGCTGGGCCGATGGATTGCCAGCGGTTGATTACACTGTAAATGCATCCATTGGCGTACCCAATATGACCGGTCCGGAGAGCTCTGAGCAACCGGTTAACCATGTGTTGCCAGCCTGGGATTTACTGGCCGGAGGCTACGGTGCATTCTCACTGCTCGCGGCCGAGCGTGATCGAATGAAGACTGGTAAAGGCCGTGAAATTCGCGTGGCCCTTTCGGACTTAGCCGCATCCACTATGGGGCATTTGGGGAATTTGGCTGAAGTACTGGAGGCGGGTGCTGATAGACCCAGATATGGAAACGATCTATTTGGTGCGTTTGGTCGCGACTTTGAAACAGCGGATGGCGAGCGCCTAATTGCTGTTGCGATTACGCCCAGGCAGTGGAAGTCATTATTGAAAGTGCTGGGATTGATCGAAGCCGTAAGCACCATTGAGCAGGAGCTTGGTCTCTCTTTCCTTACAGACGAGGGTGCGCGGTTTACTCATAGAGAACGATTACTTCCTTTGGTGTCGACTGCGATAGCTAGCAAAACACTGGCTGATCTTGCGGAAGCGTTCGATGAAAACGGAGTGACCTGGTCTCGGTATCAGTCACTTTCGCAGGCCTATTCAGAAGACCCGCGATTTTTTACAGACAATCCTGTTTTTTCTTCAGTAAACCACCCTGGTGGACACAGCTATCCAACACCTGGTGCTGCCGCTCGTATACCAGGCGAAAAACGCATAGATGCGGGAAGTGCCCCTGTTATAGGACAGAACACTGATCAGATTTTAGCGGACTACCTGGGTATGAGCGATTCGGAAATTGGTGTATTGCGTGACAAAAAGGTGGTTGGATGAGCACAGTTACTGATGAGCAGTTCGAACAATGGCAGCAGGCCATTGGCCGACGTCAGGTGCGCAGCCAATATCTGGACGTTGACAGCGCTAGACGTTTCGCTGTGGCCGTTGGCTTACAGCCCGATTCAATGTCTGCATTGACGCATTGGGCCTGGTTTCTTGAAGCAGCAGCCGATCAACAGCTCGGGCCGGACGGGCACCCTAAGCGAGGTGACTTTCTGCCTGCAATCAGCTTGCCCAGACGTATGTTTGCCTCTTCTCGTATTGCGTTTCATAAGGCACTGGTGTTGCAACAGAACGCCGAGATAACAATTGAGATAAAAGATCTTTTTCGGAAATTTGGCAGTCAAGGCGAACTTGTGTTTGCCAAAGTCGAACGCACTATTCGACAAGACGGTGTGCTATGCAATGAAGAGATACAGAGCATTGTGTATCGCCAGATAGGGGATGCTGTTGAGTTACCTGTTGAAGAAGCTACAGAGGCGCAAGAGGGCGACGAAGTATGGACTCCGGATACTATCAACTTGTTTCGTTTTTCTTCAGTAACGTTTAACAGTCATCGCATTCACTATGATCAAACCTATGCAAGAGACGAGGAGGGATACCCGGATTTAATTGTGCACGGTCCCTATACGGCGGCCAAGCTTGCTGATTTCGCAGCACGCAGCGGTGCGTTGACGCGCTTTGAATTCAAAGGGCTTGCGCCCTTATTTCGGGGCCAAAAAATACGGTTGAGACAAATTTCTGATGAGCTGGTACAAGCACTTCGTTGCGATGGTGTGGTTGCCGTTGAGGCCCACATAAAGTATCAATGAGCCACAAGGTAAACCTAAGAGCCTAAGCGCTCTCTCGATAGTTGGTGATTTCGCCTGACTCAAGCCGCTGTGTGTACCCCGCCATTTTCTTGCGAAGAACCGGCGTGAGTAAATAAAGACCGAGAATATTCGGCACACAAATAACAAATACCATGGCGTCAGAAAAGTCGAGAACAGCACCCAGCTGGATTGAAGCACCAAGTACGATGAATAAACAGAATACGGCTTTAAAGCCGAGATCAGCGGCGCGGCTTTCCCCGACCAAATAGGTCCAGCCTTTCAAGCCATAATACGCCCAGGCAATCATCGTAGAGAACGCGAATAATATGCCGGCAATAGCGATGGTATAGGGCGACCAGGAAATATTGCGCTCGAAGGCGGCGGAGGTCATCGCGATGCCATCAAGCCCTTCCGTGAAATTGGGATCATAGTAAAAGGTAGTAACGATCACCAATGCCGTGATGGTGCAAATCACAACCGTGTCAATGAAGGGCTCTAACAATGCAACATAGCCTTCGGTCATTGGTTCGCTAGTACGTACTGCGGAGTGCGCGATGGCGGCAGAACCGATACCGGCCTCGTTCGAAAATACAGCACGTTGAAAACCGATAATCATCACGCCCAAAGCACCACCGCTAACCCCTTCAGGGCTGAACGCACCTTGCATAATGGCTGAGAACGCAAACGGTAGCGCCTCATAGTTCATTGCGATGATCACCAGCGCACACGTACAGTAGAAAATAGCCATAAACGGCACAATTTTTCCAGTGACTCTCGCGATGCTCTTGATGCCGCCAATGATAACTGCAGCCACCATGCTGGCGATGATGATGCCAAACAACCAGCCCTTGTCGCTGAACCAACTGCCATCCACGCCGCCGGTGACGTTTACAAACTGTACGTAGGCTTGATTAGACTGGAACATGTTGCCTATGCCCATGCAGCCGATCACGATGCCTAGCGCATAGAACTTCGCCATGCCTTTGCCAAGCTTGCTCATTCCACGCTCAGCGAGGCCGTGTTCCAGGTAGTACATAGGGCCACCAGAAATAGAACCATCAGGGTTTTCGCGTCGGTAGATTGTACCCAGCGCGCATTCAACGAACTTTGTTGACATGCCTAGCAAGCCCGCCAATATCATCCAGAAAGTAGCACCTGGGCCACCCATTGATATGGCCACGGCCACACCACCGATGTTACCAATTCCTACCGTGCCGGAAACAGCGGTAGCCAAGGCCTGGAAATGAGATACCTCACCTTTGTGATCCGGGTGCGAATAATCACCGCGTACCAGTCGAATCGCATGACGGAAACCGCGAATAGGTACAAACGCAAAATAGACAGTAAAGAACAAAGCGCCAATGACCAGCCAAAGCACAACCAATGGTAAGTCGGCGCCAAACAGGTGCACTTTAAAAAAGATAATGCTGGAAACAAACGCGGTAATCGGTTGTACCGCCGCATTGATCATTTCGTCCATGTTTAGTCCCTATTTTTCGTTATTAATTGAATGTGTCTGGATTCAGAGAGAGTATTTGCTCAAATACTCGCTGAAATAATCATCTGCGGATATTTCCCTTGGCGGTATCGTGCGCGCAACGCGGGTAATATTCATATAATGTTTGTAGTGCACGTTTTCATCGGTGACGTTTCCACCCCAGGTGCCGCAGCCCATGGATAATGAGAAGGGCAAACCGTTATCGAAACTTCCGCCTGTGGCAAAACAGTGTGCCTGGTTCAGGATAACCCGGCTAACCGGCAATTCCAGACCTAATTCGGTAGCTCGTTGTTCTTGTTGAGTATGTAGCCCCAGTGAATGGCCGGCACCTTGGTAGCTCATTATGTCGGTCGCTATACGCTTGGCATCATCAAAGTCACTGGCTCGATACACGGTAAGAACCAATGACATTTTTTCACCGGAGAAGGGCGCATCAGAACCGGCGTTGCTTTCTTCTACCATCAAGAACCGGGCGTCAGCAGAGGCCTGCCGTGTTAATCCTGCGGTCTTTGCCATACTGCTGCAAGGTTTGGCTAAAATCGCAGGATTCAATCGGCCTTCGACCCACATCGTGTTTTGCAGCGTTTGTTTTTCCTCAACACTTAATAGATCCGCACCACAGTTTTGCAACTCACGCATCATCTCGTCATAAACGCTATCAACAATCACCAGACAGTTTTCTGAAGAACAACTGGTGGCATTGTCGAAGGTTTTTGATGCGCTAATTTTCGCAGCGGCGTCGGCAAGCTTGGCGGTTTCATCGACAATCACTGCAACGTTGCCAGCTCCCACGCCGTAGGCGGGCGTACCGCTCGTGTAGGCAGAACGTACGTTGTTTTGCGAGCCGGTAGCGACAATTAAGTCAACCTGACGAAGTAATTCCTGACTCAGTTCTTTGTTCACAGGGGCCGGTAGTTGCTGAACAAGGTCAGTAGGTGCGCCCACACGCTTAAGCTCAGCATGAACGAGTTCAAGCAATCTCGTGCAAGATGGCTGACCCTTAGGGGAAGGTGACAGAATAATAGCGTTGCGACACTTCAGTGCGTTAAGGATATTATTCATCGGTGTGGCCACCGGGTTAGTAGACGGCACTATGACGCCGACTACTCCAACGGGTCTTGCGATTTCAATTAGGCCGCGTGCATCGTCTTCGTTTATGACGCCTACTGTTTTGGCATCTTGCAGATCACGTAACAAACCAAGAGTTTTACGATGGTTTTTGGTTATCTTGTCGGCCACATTGCCAAGACCGGTTTCTTCCACCGCTAATTTCGCGAGCCGTTCGTTGTTTTCCGGCTTCATTAACGCCCAGGCGGCCGCGGTAACAACTTCGTCCACCTGTGTCTGATCGTAGACATTAAACACCGCTTGCGCGAACCGGGCTTTTTCTATCAGTTCGCTGACTGCAATTTTAGAATCACTCATCAGGAACTTGCTCGAACAAGTCGGCCAGGACGAGCGGCTGTTACCTGGTCACGGTCAATCACTTGCTCTCCGCTAACAAAGGTGGCTCGATAACCAGACACTGGCTGCAAAAGTCGTTGCCCGCCTGCTGGTAGATCCTTAACCATTTCCGGCACGCCCAACTTAAGATCTTCATAGTCAATCACATTAATATCAGCTTTAAGTCCCACTTGTAGGCGACCTCTATCATTCATGCCCAGATAGTCAGCACCTTCACTGGTCAGTAACTGAATAGCGCGACCGAGTTCTATGCCTTCACCGCCCTCGCGAATTCGATCACGAGTCCAATGTGATAACAGATAGGTTGGAAAGCTGGCATCGCATATCGTGCCAACGTGCGCACCACCATCAGACAGACCCGGTAGGGCTGCAGGGTGCTTCAGCATTGTGTACACCGCGTCATAGTTCATTTCCGTGTAGTTATACACGGGGAAGTACAATAGCGACTTACCATCGTCTTCCAACAACAGGTCATAGCTTTTTTCCCACACAGAAACACCGTCGGCACGGGCCATGCCCGCTATAGAAGTACTACTGTCTTGTTCATAATCCACTACTCCATCGCGTTCCAGCTTGAAGTGTTTTTCGGCAAGCGATTCATATGCTTCGATCAGTAAATCAGTTATCTCCGGAATTGGGGAACCAGGACCGGCCAATTTGATTGGTGTTTCAGACAGCATTTGCTTTTTAAATTCAGGGTTGCGCATGATCGCTACGCGTTCACTGAGTGGTTTGTCCTTAATGGTGATATAGCTAGGGAAGGCCATGACTGGGTGGAACGTGCACTCGAGACCTAGAAATACACCAATTGCACGTGGAGCGACCTGCAGTCGAATGTTCATGCCTTCGGCATTTAGCTTCTCGACACGGTCAATAATCTTTCGCCAATCGTCAGGTGCGAAATCACGCTGCATCAATGACATGGAACCCGGGCGGCCGCCCGAGTTTCGAAAATAAGCTTCCATCAACTCAAATTCGTAATCGAAATTGTCTTGCGGGCGAACCATGTCGAAATCGTTCACCGCTTGCAGTACGCCATGGTTTAAACCCTGAAAAGCTTCTGCAATGCCGGCCAACTCGGCTTTGCCCGCTTCACTTGATGGCGTCCACTCGCCATCAACAGATTTATGCAAGTCGCTGCGGCCCGTACTGAAGCCCACAGCACCGGCTTCCATGGCTTCGCGAACGATTGCGCGCATTTTAGCGACATCTTCCTCGTTAGAAGGTTCGTCGTACACCGCTCTTTCGCCCATTGCGTACACACGAACTGGGTCGTGCGGCACAAGTACCGCAAAATCAATGCTGTGTGGCAGGGCATCAATGGCGTCCATATACTCTGGGAAACTCTCCCAGTTCCATTGAATGCCTTCGTGTAGGGCGGTACCGGGAATGTCTTCCACACCTTCCATCAAGCGGATCAATTTGTCGCGGTCTTCGCTGCGACAAGGCGCGAAACCCACACCGCAGTTGCCCAGTACAGCGGTCGTAACACCATGATTTACCGACGGTCTCAATTCTTCGTCCCAGCTGATCTGGCCGTCGTAGTGAGTATGCACATCAACAAAGCCTGGCGTGACAATGGCACCACTGGCATCCACCGTTTCTGTGGCCGCGCCTTCGCAGTCACCAATATCAACGATAACGCCATCTTTTATGGCAATATCAGCTTGAAAGGGTTCTGATCCGGTACCGTCAACGATCCGGCCACCACTGATTTTCAGGTCATACATTATTCGTAGAGTCTCTGCTAAATTCGCACTGTGGTATTTTAACGCAAACCCGAACCAAAAGTTCGAATTAGACATGTACAACACCTTCCAGGCACAAACTCTGCACTATTTCAGTCGTCCACACAGTGGCCTGCCGAAATCGCCGGTTGAAGGTTTCGCGGCCTGGCGCGCTGATGATATGCGTGATGAGAGCCGATGGAGCTACACGCTGAATGCTCAAGAGCGCTCAGAGATCGATGCAGCGGTGTTGAAGGCAAGCGAGAGCAATAGAAACTTGCACGAACGACAAGCTCGGGATCTTCCGCTGCAATGCCTGCAGCCGCTCATTGAGCAGTGGCGGGAGCAACTCACATCGGGTTTGGGCGTACAACGAATACGAGGCATACCGATAGAGAGATGGAGCGCTGAGCAGCAACAGCTGTTTTACTGGTGCTTCGGCCAACATCTTGGCGTGGCCGGTGCTCAAAACCGGCATGACGAGTTATTGGGGCATGTGAAAGACGACGGTTCCGATGTAGACGACCCAACAGTTAGACAATACCGCACGACTTCAGCGATACCTTTTCATTGTGACGCGGCTGATGTGGTTGGTCTTCTGTGTTTGCGAACAGCGAAGAAGGGCGGTGATAGTAGATTGGTCAGTTCGGTGACTGTTTTCAATGAAATGCAACGCAGAGACCCAGAGCTTGCCAAGCTTATGTTCGATGACTTCCCTCTGGATTCACACCAGGAGGGCGGCACATTCAGCTTGCCGATCAAACCTTGTCGGTTTCACGCTGGCGAGTTACGCACCTTTGGCCACAGTCATTATTTTCGAACGGCGCAGCGGTATCCTCACATCAAACTGACAGACCGGCAGCGTGAAGCATTAGCCGTTTATGATGAAATTTGTGATTCACCCGATTTGTACATTGATATGACCCTGGAGCCTGGCGATATTCAGTTAGTCTCAAATCACACTGTGCTGCACAGTCGAACGCATTATGTTGATCATGAAGAGGAAGAGCAGAAACGCCATCTATTGCGATTATGGATTTCCCTGCCTCAGCAGGATTCTTTTATCGAGAGGTGCTTGAGGTTTCGTGAGCGGGTTGGTTTGATTCGGTCTGTTTTGATTGAGCGGGTACGTTATGGCTTGAAGAATTAGCGTGCTCGGATAGATCTCAACATGCAACGTTACCTATGGATCAAGACCGGCGAGAGCACAAACTGCAACTTGTGGGACACGCCGTGAACCCATCCATGGGGGCTTGATTTTCGACATCCTGTCTCAAACAGTCCCACAAGCTGCAGTTCGTGCTCTCTCCTCTGTGCCAAGCGAGAGCTTAATGGCCCTAAAAGCCCGCGAAGATTGCAAGAAATAGTTTGTTTTCTAAAATCGTATACCGATTAGTTGTGGCACTTAGGAGTGAGTTTGATTTCCCACTAGCGGGACTGTGTGAGAGAGGGACCTCGAACACAAGCCCCCATGGATGGGTTTACGGCGTGTCCCGCTAGTGGGAAATCAAACTCGCTCCGGACTATGCATCACTCGAGAATCGACACCCACTTGACCCAGCGCCTACTTTCCACCAAAGTCCCTTCAACAACTATTGAGATTAAGAGATAAAAACATGACCACAGCCAAACGCGCCCAGGAAATGCCTTACGCAACCGATGTAGAAGCAGGCGAATCGTACTTTTGGTGTTCTTGCGGTGAAAGCCAAAACCAGCCTTTCTGCGATGGTTCTCATAAAGGATCAGATTTCACCCCAGTGAAATATACTGCAGAAGAAACAACTCGAGTGTATTTTTGTGGATGTAAAGCCACCGAGAAACAACCATTATGTGATGGCAGCCACGGCAAAGCTTCTTAAGAAAGAGCTTTCTAAAAACAATCTATTGTTGCCGCGCAATATAATGCGTAGGTCTTTTCCCGCCTTTTGAACGCCGCTCTTTAGCTTGCGCGACTGTCTCGATCAGCGAAGCGCGTTCAATCGCTTGCTTGTGATTGACCGGTACAGGTTCTGATGCATCTGGGGCGGGCATGTCGGCCGCATTGTAGTAGCCAATGGGCGACTTCTGACCGCTCACATCTGCTTCAGGGTTTATGTCGCGCTCGTTGGTGGCGCGTGGACGGCGAATTTTTCCCTCGATCATTTCCAGATCAAGCCACCAGCGTTTAACAGGGTTACGCTTGCCAAAGCCTAGCTTGTCATCAAGCTTTACCGCAATAGGAACCATGATCGGCTTTAGCCAACGTGCGTTAATACCTAACCAGGTTCCTATGCGGTGAAGCATAGAGCCGTCAGACGATACAACTTTATTCAACGGGCAGGTTTTCATGCAGAGCCCGCAGGCTGAGCCGCGCGAATTATTGACTCTATAGCTGGTGCAGCGCTCTACATCGGGCTTCCAGATTTCGTAGCCGTTGAACATGACTTTATCGCCAAACGGGATAGCGCTGACCGGGCACTCACGAGCGCATTTCTGGCAGTTGCTGCAGAAATACTGTAGGCCAAAATCAATAGGTTTGTCGGCCATTAAAGGCAGGTCTGTTGTGAGTACAACTGATTTGAATCGTGGCCCCACAAATGGATTCAGTACCAGTTCTCCGATGCGGCTAAGTTCGCCCAGCCCCGCGAGTAAAACCAATGGAATCTGGAGTACGTGGCTGTCAGCATTGGTTTGAGCGCGTGCACTGTAGCCTTTGCGACGGAAAAATTCAGCCATAACGCCGGCCATTTCCGCGCCGCGTAAATAACCGCGCATGGATTGGCAACCTGATATCCAGTCGTCGCCACTGGCGCCTTCCATTGTGTCGTAGCCCTGGTCAATCAGCATAACCACAGCGTATTTGTGATATGGCGTTATCGCAGTGCCATCGATCGTATGCGAGTACCAGGCGTAGTCAGGGATTTCACAAATGCCGGTAAGGTCTGCGCCCAAATGATAGGCAAGCGACTTTATTGCCTTCGTATTGGCGGTCGCATCGTGCAGTGATTGGTTCGAGTCGCTTGCAGCCTCACCGTCTTGATGAGGAACAAGAGCACGGAGAGGGCCCATCATTCCTAAGGTCAGTGGGTGCTTGAATGCAAATCGTTGAACTTCTTTGAACGCTTTCTTGCCTAGGTCGCCGGTGCGGGCGCGTGCAAAAAACTCTGCACGTTTTGGGACTCGCGGTATTTCGTCATCCAGAATAAGCGTGGTTGGTTTATCCACCCGCTTGACTTGCTCCATCGGATAACGGCTTAAATCCGAAGCACGGCTGGCGCGTCGATTGCGTTCCCGGCCCGACATTGCGCCATTGATTCCCAGCCAATGCTTGAAACCACTGACTTTTGCGTCACTGGCTAAAGGTGCATCGAGTGTTAATTCATAATCGGTACTGATCGTAGCCAGGGCGAACCGTTGCCCTAGAAACGGGTTTGTAAGCGCATCTAGAGAAGGTCTCTGTGCAATCCCTGCGCGCGAAGCCAACTGCTCAATATCCAGGAAGCTATTGCCGTCGATATGAATGCGCGCATTGAAGCCGAGAGTGCGAATATGCCCACCCAGACAGCAGGCTATTTCAAGCGCCCTGAGTTTCGCCACCTCATGCTCTGAGTCATCAATCCATTCGCTGGCGAGGTTATCGGTCTCGATTTTACGACCGTACTCAATCATCAACACGACCGCGAAGCGATGCTCCAATACCTGATCTTTCAGCCAACAAGAATCAGGTATTTCGCAAACACCTACTTGAGAGGCATCGAGATAGTATGCCGCACCTTTGATTTCTGCCGTTCTTTTGCCCAGATTATCAGGTACCGGTGCTTTTTCCGGCGCGGCGTCTCCTTCGATAAAAGGCGCGTAGTAGCTCGCGTATAAGCGAGCAACATCGCTCAAAGTATTAGTCGATTGTTTCGGTGTGGAGTTTGTGTTGTCGCTGAGAGGTATGTCTTTGCTGAGAAGAGCAGGGTCTCTTCTCAGCGCTTCAAGTGGCCATGGGCCTAGCTGTACCGGTCTCTTGCTCGATCGTTCACGCAGCAGCATTTTGATCGGTTTTTGCTGTGGAGTAAGTGAGCACTCCATCATCATAATTCGCTTTGCCTATCACTCTTTTTTCATACGTGTAATTTTGCGTATTAATCCACGGTGTTCTGTCGCCTTGTTTTGGAAACAAGTGCATTGAGCGCGCCATATACCCGGATGGAAAGTCTTCAATCCATTGCTTTGCCGTCATATCGCGGTCGCTGTCACGCAGTTTGGGTTCCACCGTATTCGCGCCTTTGCTTTGCATGTGGTTCATCAGCCCACAGAAAAAATTGGCGATCAAATCTGCACGCAAAGTCCATGACGCATTTATGTAACCAAATGTGGCCACTGCGTTGGGTACGCCAGTAAACATCGTTCCATGATATGACCAGGTGTCTGCAAAATCGACAGCTTCACCATCACGGGTGAACTTGATTTTGCCATTCACAACCAATTGCAAACCGGTAGCGGCCACCACTATGTCGGCCGGCAGTTCGGTCCCGGATTTGAGTTTTATACCTGATTCGGTGAAGTGGTCGATGTGGTCGGTAACAACGTCAGCCTTGCCCGATTTGATGGCCTCAAAAATATCGTTTTCCGGTACTGCGCAAAGGCGTTGATCCCATGGGTTGTAACTGGGCGTGAAATGCGTGTCTACATCGTAGTCTGGCAGTTGTTTTCGAACCTGTTTCAAGAACATTTTCTTGATGGCGCCCGGCCAGCGTCGAGTGGCGCCGTATAGCATGCGTTGCATGGTGGCGTTCTTCCAGCGAATAAAGCTGTACAGTGTTTTTCTGGGTAACACCTTCCCAAGTACTTGTTCCCAGCGATCAATCTGTGGGCGGTTCGCCATGTAGGTAGGCGAACGCTGCAACATGGTGATGTGCTCAACATCTTCAGCCATTGACGGCACGATGGTAACAGCGGTTGCGCCTGACCCGATAACCACCACGCGCTTATCTTTGTAATCCAACGATTCTGGCCAGTGCTGTGGACGAACGTATTCGCCCTTGAAGTTTTCTTTGCCAGGAAAGTCGGGTTCATAACCCGATTCATAGTTATAGTAGCCAGCACACAACAGCAGCATATTGGCTTGATGTTGCAGTATTGAGCCGTCTTTTTGTTCTGTTGTTACTGTCCAGGTTGCGCTGGCACTGTCCCAGTCGGCGCGCTGTACCATTTGGTTAAACTGTATGTGTTCAATAATATGGCTGTCTTTCGCAGTTTCTTCTACATAACGTCTGATCGAAGGACCGTCGGCGAGTACTTTGCCACCGTGCCAGGGTTTAAATTCGTAACCCAGTGTGTACATATCGCTGTCTGAGCGAATTCCGGGGTAGCGAAATAAATCCCAGGTGCCGCCTATGGCGTCGCGTCCTTCAAGAATCGAAAATGTTTTGCCTGGGCATTGGCGTTGCAAATGATAGGCCGCCCCGATTCCTGATAAACCGGCGCCTACGATAATGACATCGTAATACTGCATTCCAATGAGATCTCTGCTGCCTGTGTTTCAATACTATACCTGTATCTGCTGCGTCTTGCAGCGGCTTAGACCAAGATCCGTGATTGAATGCGAACTGGCTGTTACATTAAAAAATCAATTTTTTTCCTTACCTTTGGCGTTCACCTAGCGCTGCTTGCCTGCACTATGTCGAGTGATAGTCCGCATGACATTCAACGCTTCTGCTCGACTCTGGAATCAGTCAACAGCGGCAGTATTGACGCTGGTTCAGCGACAGACATTGACGTACAAAGCCTCACTACGGCAGCAATGCTGGCCGCCTCACCGCCTACTTTGAAAGAAGACTGGCTTACGATTCACGAAGCTATCTCAGGCTGGGCCGCAGCGATCAGTGGCGATCAAACCATGCTGGATACATTTGCCGGCTTGACCGATGCAGACTTGGTATCAGCACAAGGCCGCGTCACGGATTACATTGCAGCTCATTGCGGTATTGATTTGGGAGGGCCGCGCTGGAACCCTGCTGAGCCACCTGAGTCAGGGGACCGTTGTCCAGCGTGGCCTAGAATTATTACGCCCTTAACGTCAAATCATTTTCCGAACCTGCCCGATATCGCGGGTTCGAATTATTTTGCGCATAACATCGTCATTTCAAAGTGGGCGCACAAACTGGGAATCAAACAACTAAGAGGCGCGTTTATCGTGCCACCCGGTGGTTGGGTTGAGTACCACGGACAGTATCCCGAGGCGCGCTATTTTGCCTACCATCCAAACGATATGGATTTAAACAATCTTCCAACGCTGAGAGACAAGGATCTGCAGCCTGATCCGGGTAGCGTCAATCCGTTTGTGAAACAACCAGTACTCAACCGTTCCAATTATTATACGGCGCGGCTTGTATTCGGACCTGAGCCAGAGCAGATTGCGCCCAACACGAGCTATGTTGGCGTTAAGAAAGACAGGGTAAGTGCGAACCGATTCCTTGTGAGCATGCTGCGACTTTATCACGTGGACGCTGGAAATGTTCCCGGCAGTGGGAATGTTCCTTTGCCGGCGGTAAGCTTTTACAACGCCGACGGAAGCATTGATCGCCACTTCGAGGCATGCGATCTGTTTGACAATACGGCAGCTGAAATACGAACAAAGCGCGTATTTCCAGCGTTGCCGCTGATCGATAACCGGGCCAAATGGCTGCCGGAATGGTCAGTGTCATCAAACTATGGCGCACCGTCTGACACTATGGCTAATGCGGATGTGCAATATATCGGTACTGAATACAGCTCACGTTTTGGCGAATTGCTGGTCATTCGCGCCAAGTTTTTGAGCGCACCTGACACCCGACGTGGCGAGCCAATAAGCACCAAAAACAAACAAGTGCGTCTGTACAATATGTGCACTTACAATTTTTGGAACGGCGCGGCGATTCAATGCAAATTAGATAATGACCTTCTGCGTGACGAGGAGGGCTTTTACACTATTGTGGCTTCGAGTGACAAAAACAGACCCGATAATCTCAAGCGTAACTCGGCTACCTGGTTTGACACTGGGCGCTTTCTAGACGGCCAGTTTCAGTATCGATTTGTGTATCGGGAAAACGATTACGTGGAAGCGATTGCCGATGGTGTATCCGGTAAACCCATCAGTGCACAGCTTGAAAAATACGTACCACACGCGGTGCATTGTCAGAAGGCCGTGTTTGAACGGGGAGGGTGGTTGGCCTGTTTGGAGCAGTCTGAAAAACGCTTGCACTCACCCTAACTGCTGGATGATATCGCCAACGCCATCAATCAAAGGATCGACGCAGGGCATTTTGTACAAGCGAGTGTATTCTTGGAGTACGTCCTGTCGATCATCAGGGTGAACATGGGAAGTGTTCAGACAGATTCCGGCCCAGCGCACGTTCTTGTTGGTGAGCCTGGCCAGTATCAAATAATGCTGTAAATGATCTTCAATACTGGGTATTCGGAAATCCGGGTATTCGTCAATTTCATTGCGGCCATGATCGTGGCACAAAACCAGGGCATCGGGCTGCGAGCCGTGCAGCAAGCCTAATGTAACCGCAGCGTAGCCCGGGTGGTAGATCGCTCCTTGGCCTTCGATCACATCCCAATGCTCTGCGTCATTGTCGGGTGATAACTCTTCAGCAGCACCACTTATGAAATCACTGATTACGGCATCGACTGGAATCCCCGAACCACTAATCAAAATACCGGTTTGCCCGCTGGCTCGAAAATCGGTATCAACACCGTCTTCCACCAGCGCGGTATGAATTGCCAGCGCAGAGTATTTCTTGCCAACGCAGCAATCCGTGCCAACGGTCAGAAGTCGTCTGCCAGATCTCTTACGCCCGCTAGCCACGGTAAATGTTCGCTCAGTATCACGCACATCAATTAGCTGACTTCCGCTGCGTTTAGCAGCTTCTACCAATTCTGGAATCTGATTCAAGCGTTGGTGTAAACCGCTTGCAACATGCAGACCTGCTTCAACAGCGGTCAACACATCTTCCTGCCAGCTGTGCGGAAGCTTGCCGCCGCTGGGAGCCACGCCAATGACTAACGTTTTTGCACCGGCAGCTTGCGCCTGCGCTATGTCCATATCGGATAGGCCTAAGTCTACGCTACATGTTCTGCGTTTTACTTGAGCGACGCATTCTTCTGGCCGCCATTGTGCCAGGCCAAAACCTGTTTTTGCATCCAGAGGGTTCTGCACATTGCCAAGATAGATGGCAAAAGGGGGCGCAAGAGTAATCATTGTTTGCTACCTGATCGGCGCAACACCCTGCCAGGCCTTTGCGCTGTACTTTGGCCATCTTCGAAAACGGTGACACCGTTTACCCACAGCTGTTTAATGCCTACAGATTGAAGTTGTGGATGCTCTGGTGTTGCACGATCGTCAACGGATTCAGGATCAAACAGAACCAGATCAGCGTAAGCGCCTTGCTGAATAATGCCTCTTTTTTCCAAACCAATATTTTGTGCTGCCTGCAAGGTCATGCGGTGTACTGCTTGCTCGAGACTGAGGTAGCCGGTATTGCGTACCATCCAACGAAGCACTCTTGGAAAACTGCCGACCGCGCGCGGGTGACGATCATCAAGCCCGCCATCAGTGCAGATGTTACTGAAAGGCCAGGCGATCAAATCGGCTACGTCTTCGCGAATCATGCTGGTACCAATCACCATTTCGCTATTGATGATAGAGCCGTCGTCCAACTTGTTGTCACGGGTATAGCGTTGGGCGTCTGCAATCAGATCTAACAGGGTTTGGGCTTCGCTGCGGCCACGTAATTTTGCGATTTGCGCTACAGTTTTTCCAACCAGTGCAGGCTCTGGGAGATATTCTGACATCAGTAGACCGTAAGCGGGCGCTATGTTGTCTAATACCTCTCTAGCGGTTGCAAGGCTGTTAAAGTCACGCTTTGGAAACAGGACTTCCAGCGTTGACTGCCAATATTCGTAAGGATAAACGTCTGCACTCACCTGCACGCCTATGTCTCTGGCGTAATCGAGTTTCTCCAGCAACCAATCGCTGCGGCCCCACAGCGACTTCATAGCCAGTTTCAGATGCGAAATATGAACAGGTATGCCGGCGCGTTGTCCGATGGACAGCACCTCATTGATGGCAGATTCGAAATGACGATCTTCACTGCGAATATGCGATGCGTACCGGCCGCCTTGTTGTGCCGCAAGCTTTGCAAGCGACACCACTTCGTCAGTGCTTGAGAAAATGCCGGGGTCGTATTCCAGGCCGGTTGCCAGCCCCAATGCACCACTCTGCAAGTCTTTTTGCAGCATGGCGCCCATTTGCGACACTTCGCTGTGGTTTGCGTGCCGGCGAAAGTTATCACCCATCACCTTGTGGCGTAGGGTATTGTGGCCGGAAAAAGAGGCGATATTAACGGCTGCAGGTTTGTCGTCCCAGCTGCTAAAAAAATCGCTGAGTGGGTAGTGTGACTCGCCGTCTTGACCAAAGACTACAGTGCTAATGCCTTGGCTGGTGACAGGGGTTGCTAAAGGTCTGGCTCGCAAGCCGTCATCTGCGTGGGAGTGTGTGTCGATGAACCCGGGTGCCAGAACATAACCACTGGCATTGACTATCTTTTCTCCGCGCTCTGGAGTGAGTTGGCCAATATCCATGATAATTGCGCCGCGCACACGAACAGAACCGACCAGGCCAGGTTTACCGGTACCGTCTATGATTCTGGCATTCTGAATAAGCCAGGTATTCTGGTTTTGTGTTGGAGAGGCTGCACAGGCTGACAACAAAATCAGCAGAAAAGACAGGCAAACTCCAGACCAAGAGCGATTTTTATGCATTCAGTACTCCTCAGCTGCAGAATGATATAGCAAGTAGCGTGATCATAGTGACGCGAGGTTTGTTGCGATTATTTTATGGCCGATAAGGACCTTTTTTGAAAGTTGAATGCCTGAGCATTTAATTACCGTATAGCCACCGTCACGTGCTGCAACGCGGTTTAGTGAGCAGGCTTATTGAGTTAAGATTGCCGGCTTGCCAACACGGCTTCAATCCGAGAAAAATATGATGAAAAGAACCTTTGTTGTCGCGATGTTGCTTGGTGTTTTGACGGTCTCGTGTTCAAACGTGTCAACGCCTGTTTCATCAATCGTCGAGCCTAGTGTTGTTTATCATAATGGTACCGTGATTACTGTTGATCCGGCCAAACCGGAGGTCGCCGCGGTTGCTGTCAGAGAGGGGCGCATTTTGGCAGTAGGAGGTCTTGACTCTGTGCTAAAGGACGCGGGCGCGAATGCAAAAATGCATGACCTTAATGGTGCAACTATGTTGCCCGGTTTTATCGATGCTCACGGTCATATCAGTTTCACCGCCTTTAACCAAGCCTCAGCCAACGTATCTGCACCACCCGTAGGGCGTGCTACCACAGTAGATGAAGTCGTGACTCTATTAACTCAATTTGCTGAAGAAAACCCGAACGACACATGGGTAACCGGCTGGGGATATGATGATTCACTTCTCGCTGAGCGCAGGCATCCTACACGACACGACCTCGACAAGGTTTCTACCGATAGACCGGTAGCGATCCGGCATGTATCGGGTCATTTTCTTGCCTGTAATACCTTGTGTTTAGAGTCAGCGGGCGTCAATGCTGACAGCAAAGATCCGCAGGGCGGAATATTCAGGCGTGAAAAAAACAGTACCCAGCCTGATGGTGTGATCGAGGAATCAGCGATGGCACCTGTGTTTGCAGTAATGCCTGAGCCGGACAAAGCCAAAAGACTGAAATTACTCAACAAAGCACAGGCTTATTACGCCAGTTACGGCGTTACCACGGTTCAAGACGGAGCGGCGGGTGCGAGTGACATCGATTTGCTGCAAGAGGCTGCTGCAAATGGCGATGTGT